>NZ_JAQGJD010000319.1 GCF_028290785.1 Tardiphaga sp.
GAAAATTCAGCAGCGCGCCTGCTTCTGTCGCTGCCGGAAACGCCGGCCATCCTCGACGCCTTGTTGGCTTATGACCTGATCTATCTCTCGGGTATCACGCTTTCGCTCTATGATGAGGGCGGGCGCAAACGGCTCATGCAGTCGCTGGATCGCGTTCGCGAAGCGGGCGGCCGCATCGCATTCGATGCCAATTTCAGGCCGCGAGGCTGGCCCGATCGCGAGGTTGCCAAGCGCGCCTATCACGATATTTTCGAGATCGCCGACATCGTTCTCGCTTCCGTTGAGGACCTCGACATGCTGTTCGGCGTCTCCGAGGCCAAGCAGGTCGTGGAGCGGTTGCGCGTCCCCGAACTCGTTCTCAAGCTGGTCGAGCCGTCCTGTCGGGTGCGCGCGCCCGGCGTCGATCAGATCATATCGGCGACACCGGTCGATCGCGTGATCGACACCACGGCCGCCGGCGACAGTTTCTCGGCGGCGTATATCGCGGCACGCCTTGGCGGTGCCGCACCTGTCGAGGCCGCGAAAGCGGGCCATCGCCTTGCCGGCACCGTCGTGCTCTATCCTGGCGCCATCATTCCGCGATCAGCCATGCCCGACGGCCTGGCTTCCCCGAAGTAAAACCGGCGAGACAGCTTATGACCGATCATTCGACCTCTGCAGCACGGCAGGAATCGCTGGCCCGACTTTTCAGTGCGGCGAAAGTGGTCCCTGTCATCACCATCGATCGCATCGAGGATGCCGTGCCGCTGGCGCGTTCGCTCGTCGCAGGCGGCATTCGCGTGCTCGAAATCACGCTACGCACGTCGGTCGCGCTGGAGGCCGCGAAGGCGATCATCGCAGAAGTGCCCGACGCGATCGTTGGACTGGGCACCGTGCTCGATGGCGCCGACCTCGCGCGGGCCGCGTCGATCGACGCGAAGTTCGCCCTCAGCCCCGGCGCGACGCCCGAGCTGCTGCAGGCCGCCTCGCGAAGCCACATTCCGTTCGTCCCCGGGATCGCGACAGCGTCCGAACTGATGGCGGCGCTGGCGCACGGCTTTGAGATCGTCAAATTCTTTCCGGCGCAACAGGCGGGCGGAATATCGGCACTGCGCGCGTTAGGCGGACCGTTCCCGCATGCCCGCTTCTGTCCGACCGGCGGCATCAGCGTCACGAATGCTGCCGAATGGCTGTCGGAGCGCAACGTTGTCGCCGTTGGCGGGTCCTGGCTTTGTCCCGCGGCGGATATCAGGGCCGGCAACTGGGACAGCATCACCGCGCGAGCGCGCCAGGCGATGGAAATGCCGGCTCGATAAGTTCTGGCTTCCGGCCGCACCCTCGGGATTAAGTGATTAGATGCCTGGTTCTGCATAGGCTTCGAAGGACAGCTTGCAGTTAAAGCGGACGCTGAATCCATGCCCGAGCCCCGTACAGGGGCAGGGCGGTGCAATTGTCATATGAGCGTGAAGATCTAGACCTATGGCTAGGTGCGATCCACCAATGGTCAGTTGTCTGCACACCACGTATTTCGCATCTTCGCGCCGTCGGGCAATGGCGCCCGGCTCGAATGTCGTGAGTTGGCGCGGCATCGCCGGTAAAACGGGGCGGAACAGCATGCTCAGGGAGATCGGTTTCCCTTCAACCAGCCGCCTCAAACCCGAGATCGACGTCTTCGGGTGTCCGATGAAGAAACTCGGAAAGAACCAGGAGCTTCGCGGCACCGGCATCAAGTTATTCCGCAAGGGCAGCGACGATCCGCAGCTCGGCCAGATAGCCACCGATGGCGACAACCGCGGCTTTCTTATCGGCGTATCGCAGAGCCGCGGGCATCGCCGGCGCCTGTTCCACGCCAACCACACGACATCGCACGACTTCGCCGAAAACTCGGTGTATCTCCGCAATCTGGCGGACCCCTATCGTGCCGATCTGCAAGGCTCGTTCGATTTCCTGTTGATGGAACTGTCTCGCACATTCTTGCTCGAACTGGCGGAAGAACACGGCTGGCGCAATCGAGGTGAGCTAAGCCCGGCTTTTGAGCGCAGCGATCCGGCATTGTCGAGCTTGTTGCGTGCCGCGCAACCCGCCCTGGAGAAGGGCAGCAACGCCAACCCGCTATTCGTGGACCAACTCGGCATCGCGGTCGGCATCTATCTGTACGAGCGCTATAGCGGCGTCGCGCCTTCTCCGGATCGTGGACGCGCGCTGTTGTCCACGGCACAGATGGCCCTTGCGATCGACCTGCTGCGCGCCCATCCCGGCGGCAAGATGTCCATCGCTGAGCTCGCATCGGCCTGCGGACTCTCGCGCGGCTATTTCATTCACGCCTTCAAAAGCACCACGGGTGTCACGCCGCACCAGTGGATGCTGTCCCGCCGTATCGAGCAGGCGCAGGAATTGCTGCGCAACTCCGAACAGCCCTTGGCCGAAATCGCTTTGATCTGCGGCTTTGCCGATCAAAGCCATTTCACGCGGGTATTCTCGCGGATGTCCGGCGCGTCGCCAGGGAGCTGGCGGAGAACGGCGCGAAACTGAGCCGGATTGGTCGTCGTTCAACGGGACGCGAATCGTGAACCGTGTCCCAGCCGGAGCCTCCATCGTTGCCGATCGATGGACGCCATAAAATACGGATTTTTGTGCAAGACGGCCGAAATCGCGGATGTCATGCACGTGAACGCTGTGGTTGCCGCCGGACCCGGGCTATCGGGTGATGTAGCAACGAATTGTTCTCATTGACCTTTTCGTAGAATAGATTGCGCGCGCACCTCTACTCCCGCTCCTTTACCTGATAGCGTGACATGACGACGATCCAAGTGCCTGATATGTGGAATGATCGCGACCGCGTCGCGGCGTTGCACCGGTACGAGATCCTCGGTTCCGCATCGGAGGCCGATTTTTCGGATTTCGTGCAGATCGCTTCCGACATCTGCAACACGCCGATCGCCGCCATCAATCTGATCGACAGCCACCGCCACTGGACGTTGACCGGCGTCGGAGGTGGCGATCGGGAGCTGCCGCTGAATCATTCGATCTGCGCTCAGGCGATCCTCCAGACCGACCTGTTCGTGGTCCCCGATCTTTCTTCCGACCTTCGGTTTCATGATAATCCGCTGGTGCGGGGCGATCCGAAACTGCGCTTCTATGCAAGCGCGGTGCTGGAAACGCCGACGGGCCTGTGCATTGGGACGGTATGTGTCCTCGATCACACCCCGCGGCCCGAAGGCCTCTCTGCCCGCCAGCGCTTCACCTTGCAAGCGCTGGCCCGGCAGATCATCACGCAGCTCGAACTTCGCCGCGCCACGCTGGAAATTACCGACGCCAACACTGCGCGTGACAGGCTGCAGGCTTCGCTTAACGAAAAGGAAGTGCTGCTCAAGGAAGTGCATCATCGGGTCAAGAACAATCTGCAGCTCATCAGCAGCCTGTTGAGCCTGCAGGCATCGCGCATCGCCGATCCGGCGACGGCGGCGCTGTTTGCCGACAGCCGCAATCGCGTGCGGTCGATGGCGATGGTGCACGAGAACCTGTACCGGGCCGGCAATTTCGCCGAAATCGCTATGCAGACCCACATCCAGAGCCTGTGCGCGCAACTCGACCGCGCCTACGGCCGCTCCCGGGTCGATATCGTGTCGGACAGCGACGACGTCACGCTCGATCTTGATCGGGCTGTATCGTGCGGGCTGATCGTCAACGAGCTCGTTTCCAATGCACTGAAACATGCGTTCCCCGCCAATCGCAGCGGCCAGATCACCGTCAGGTTCAGCGATGCCCATGGCGGCACCTGCAATCTTACCGTAGCCGACAATGGCATCGGGCTGCCGGACCACATCGATGTGACGGATACGACCTCGCTGGGATTGCAACTGGTGCGCGATCTCGTTGAGCAGCTCGACGGCGTGCTGTTCGTCGATCGCAGCGAAGGGACCAAGTTCGTGCTGACCTTCAAGGACCATCGCTATACCGGGGCGCCGGCATGATGACCCCTGCCCGGATCATGATCGTCGAGGATGACCGGATCGTCGCACGCGACCTCCGCGAACAGCTCGCGCGAACCGGGCATTCGGTCTCCGGCATCACGTCGCGCGGCGAGGCAGCGGTCGAACTGGTGATCAGCACGCAGCCGGATCTCGTGCTGATGGATATTCGCCTTGAGGGAGAGATCGACGGCATCGAAGCTGCCAAGCAGATCCGCATCAGATGCCATATCCCGGTGGTGTTCCTCACCGCCTACGCCGACGACGAGACGATGCGGCGCGCGAGCGAGGCGGAGCCGTTCGGCTATCTGTTGAAGCCGTTCGAAGACCTACAACTGCGTACGGTGATCGAGATGGCGCTGTACAAGCATCGCGCCGACCGCAAGCTGCGCGAGAGCGAGCGGCGCTATGAGGCGACATTGTCGAGCATCGGCGATGGCGTGATCGCGACTGACGAGCGCGGCCGCGTCAGCTTCATCAATCCCGCCGCCGAGGCTATGACCGGCTGGGCAAAGGAAGACGCCATCGGAATGCCGCTGGCATCGATCTATCGAGTGATGGATGTCAACCGGCGCCCGGCGCAGCAGACCTCGATCGCGCGCGCTCTGGCTTCGTCGCTTTCCTGCAAGACGGCGGACCAGGCCATCCTGATCTCCCGCAACGGACAGGAATTCCCGATCGACGAGAAGTGCGCGCCGATCGTTGGTGATGCCGGCAGCGTCAGCGGCGCCGTGCTGGTGTTTTCCGATACGTCGGATCGCCGCAAGGCGGCCAACACCCTGCAGGCCGCGCAGGCCAATCTGGCGCGGATGTCGCGGGTGACGACCATGGGGCAGTTGACGGCGTCCATCGCCCATGAGGTCAATCAGCCGTTGATGGCGGTGGTGATGAATGCCGAAGCCTGCCTGAAATGGATGGATGGCCCCCACAAGGATTTAGGCGAAGCCAAAGCCGCGGCGATGCGCGCGATTTCCGAAGGGCACCGCGCGGCCAAGATCATCGAGCGGATTCGCGCCATCGCGCGCAATACGCCGGTGGCGTTCGAAACCCTCGACCTCAATGAGATGATCGAGGGAATCCTTGCGGTGGTGCAGCTTGAGTTTCGCCATCAGGAGATCGCCATCGATATCGATCTTCAGCCGGTCCCCTTGCAGGTCGTCGGCGATCGAATTCAGTTGCAGCAGGTGTTGCTGAACCTGCTCTCCAACGCCGCGGATGCGATCAACGCGTCGGACGGCCGGGATCGGCGCGCTTTTGTGAGATCCTGGAGAGAACCATCGGGCGAGGTCCGTGTGACCGTAGAGGACTCCGGCATCGGCATCGCGCCGGATGTGGCCGGACAGATCTTCGATCCGTTCTTCACCACCAAACAATCGGGTATCGGGATGGGGCTGTCGATCTGCCGCGCCATTATCGAAGCCCATGGCGGCGAACTGCGGGTTGAAGCGCGCGCGCCGCACGGCACCCGCTGCCTGTTTTCGCTGCCCCGCTTGCAGCCGCAGGTGAACGCGTGACCGAAGTCGCCAAGGCACCGGCAGTCATTGTTGCGGTCATCGACGACGACCAGGGCGTCCGCGACGCGCTTGACGGGATGTTGCGCTCGGTCGGGTTGCAGGTGGTGTCATTTGCATCGACACAGGACTATCTCGATCAGGAGATGCTCGATGGCTATGGCTGCATCATTCTCGATGTGCGGCTGCCCGGGCGCAGTGGGCTGGATTTTCAGGATGATCTGGCGAAGCTGAACGTCACCACGCCGGTGATCATCATCAGCGGCCACGCGGATGTGCCGATGTCGGTCCGCGCCATGAAGGCCGGCGCGGTGGAATTTCTCACCAAACCGGTGCGAGCACAGGACCTGCTCGACGCGGTGGACGCGGCGCTTGCGCAGGACCGCGCCGCGCGTCTGCAGGCCCGTCGTGCAGCAAGCCTCAACCGCGATTTCGAGACGCTCACCGCTCGCGAACGCGAAGTGTTCGAGCACGTCGCCTGCGGCCTGATGAACAAGCAGATTGCTGCCGTGCTCGGGTTGAGCGAGGCGACCGTCAAGCTTCATCGCGGTTCGGTGATGCGCAAGATGCGCGCCAATTCCATCGCCGACCTCGTCCGCATGGCAGACCGCCTCGGCTACGGCAAGCCGACCGACGACTATACCTAAGGTTAGTCGCGCCGGACTCATCGATAGCCGGGCGATCCCCAAGACCTGACTTACAGACAAGACCTCGGCCGCGACATCGGTTCAATTCCGCGCGGGTTACAGGCCTCGGGCCAGACGTATCGGATCGTCTGCGCCTCTGTTGCAATAGCCCAGACGCCAAAGCGCCCTTGCGCGTTCGATTGACATCCTGCGCGCGCCATCGCGCCACCTTCACGGAGAATTGCTCATGTCCTTTCAAGAAATGTTGACCCCGCAGAACAGTGCCATCGCGCTGATCGATTTTCAGCCCGCGATGTTCCAGGGCGTCCAGTCGCATGATCGTCTTGTCACATTGAACAACGTCCAGATTCTTGCAAAAGCTGCGAAGCTCTTCAAGATTCCGACCGTTCTCACCACCGTCGCGGCAGAGTCGTTTTCCGGCCCGTTCATCCCCGAAGTAGTGTCGCTGTTTCCGGGACAGGAAATCATCGATCGCACCTCGATGAATTCGTGGCTCGATCCGAACTTCCGCAAGGCCGTCGCCGCGACCGGCCGCAAGAAATTTGTGATCGCCGGTCTGTGGACCGAAGCCTGCGTGATCTTCCCGACCCTGGACATGCTGCGCGAAGGCTTTGAAATCTACATTGCTGCCGACGCCTGCGGCGATCTCTCGCCGGAAGCCCATGAGCGCGCCATGCAGCGCGCGATCCAGGCCGGCGCGGTGCCGATCACGTCCTCGCAATATGCCTATGAGCTGCAGCAGGACTGGGCGCGCAGCGAGACCTATGAGGGCATGATGGATATTCAGCGCGCGCATTCGCCCTATGGCATCCAGATCCGCTTTTCGAGGTGGGCGCTGGGCGAGCACGCCTCCGAAGGTGGCCCGGCCAAGTAACGGTTAGTAAGAGAGGATAACGACATGAGAGCGCACTTGATCTCCCTCGGCGCCGGCCTGCTGGTCGGCGTCATCTACAGCTTGATCAACGTGCGCTCTCCAGCGCCGCCGGTGGTGGCGCTGGTCGGCCTGCTCGGCATTCTCGTCGGCGAGCAGATCCCGCCGCTGGTGCGGACGCTCTGGCAGAAGGAGCCGGTGGTCCAGTCCTGGCTCGATCAGGTCAAACCCCACATGTTCGGT
>NZ_JAQGJD010000089.1 GCF_028290785.1 Tardiphaga sp.
CGGCGGCGGGCGATGATGCTGGTCGCGGCGTTGATCATGGGCGCGGTCATAAGGCCGCGCCCACATTTCGTCAAGACGGTTAGATCACCGGGCTCCACGGCGCCGGCACCAGCCGGTAGCCGTTGCCATCCTTCTCGACATAGCCGTTGGCCGGGAACGGGTAGTGGAAGCCCTGCACCCGCATCTTGTCGGCGACCAGCATGTCGTAGACTTTTCGGCGGGTGGTCTCGGCCTGCGCCGGATCCTGGTCGAACGTCAGGTGCCAGCCCGGATGGGTGACAAACAGCGAGGGGTGATTGGTGACGTCCGACTGGATGAACACCTTGTCCGAGCCCGACGACAGCACATAGGAGGTGTGGCCCGGGGTGTGGCCAACCGACTCGACCGCCAGCAGTCCGGGCGCGACGTCCTTGCCCCACTCATAGGGCGTGACCTTCTTCTTCAGCCCATCGACGAACACCTTGCGGTTGCTGGCGAACAGACCCTTCATCCGGTCGTTGGCCGCCCTGCTCATCTCGCCGTCATCCATCCAGTATTTCCACTCAGCCGCGGGCACCAGCACCTCGGCATTGGGGAACGCCGGCGAGCCATCGGCCAGCAGCAGCCCGTTCACATGGTCCCCGTGAAAGTGCGAGATCACGACCATATCCACCGCCTTGGCATCGAAACCGGCGGCGGCCATGTTGCCGGCAAATTGCCCGACGCTGCCTTTGGTCGCGGCAAAGGCGCCCGGCCCGTTGCCGGTGTCGATCACCACCAGCTTGCCGCCGGTGTTGATGACCAGCGGTGCGAAATGGATGGTCATCTTGTCCTTCGGCATGAAGGCCTTCTCGAGCGCGGCGTTGACCTCGTCCTTCTTGGCGTTCAGCACCAGCGTGTCGGGCAGCGCAAAAGTGTTGGCGCCATCGGAAATCGCGTTCACCTGGGCGTCGCCGACCTTGTAGCGATAGAAACTGGGAGCCTGCTTGTCGGAAAGCGGAACGGCCGCCTTTGCAGAAGAAGTCGAAAGCAGCGGCGATACAGCCAGCGCGGCGGCGCCGGCCAGAGCGTGACGTCGTGACAGATCCATTGTTTTTTCCCCAGGGATGTCGTGGGCCTTTGCCCTATTTGTAGCGGCGTTGGTATCGACAAATCGCGTTGTTCGTGACCACGAGCCAGCGATTTATTGTCGCGCCCTCACCACAGCTACCAACACCTGATGGAGATAATTATTCCGTTACTCAAACCGTGTGCCACAACCATTTGACGACCTCCGAAATGATGTCGCCGCACAACAGCAGCGCCGCGGACCACACCAGCGCCGACAAAATATTCGCCACCTGGAACCGCCAGTACGGCATCTCGAAAATTCCGGCCGCGAGCGGCACCGAGGCGCGCAATGGTCCGAAGAAGCGGCCGATGAAAATGCCGGGCACGCCCCATTTCTGCACAAAGGCCTCGCCGCGCGGCAGGATGTCCGGATAGCGCGACAACGGCCAGATCTGCGCGACCTGATGCTTGTAACGGGCGCCGAACCAGTACGACAGCCAGTCACCCAGCGCCGCGCCGACGCCGCCGGCAAGCCAGACCTGCCAGAAGCTCAGACCGCTGGCACCGATCAGCGCGCCGATCGCCACCAACGCGCCCCAGGCCGGGATCAGCAGCGAAATGAAGGCCAGCGATTCCCCGAATGCCAGCACCAGCACGATCGGCGCGGCCCAGTTCTGGTGCAGGCGCACGAACTCGATCAACCCGTGCATCCAGCCTTCCATGTGGAGATGTCCCTCTGCGGCAGCCGAGCAGCCCGCGGTACCGCTGAACCTTTTTAGCTGTTGAATGTCCAAGCAGACGTAGACCGGCCGGCCCGATCACAGCAAGTCACAACACCAACAGCGATCGGTCCTTGCCGCCGTCCCCACCCCAAAAAACCAATCTGTATGAGGATAAAGTGATGATCGGATCGCTGATGATGTGCGTGAGCGTAGTGGTGCTGCTGATCGGGATGCTCGCCGGCATCGTGATGGGAATCCAGCAGAACTTCCTGCTGGGCCCGGCGCATGCGCACCTCAACCTGGTCGGCGGCGTGTTGTTGTTCCTGTTCGGGTTGTATTACCGCACCTTTCCCACCGTCGGACGATCGAACCTTGCCAAGGTGCAAGGCTGGCTGCACATCGTCGGCGGCCTGTTGTTCCCGGCCGGCATCGCGCTGGTGCTCGGCATCAGTCACAGGCTGGAAGTTGTGCCGATCGTCGGCGCCCTGACCATGCTGGCGGCAATGGTGCTGTTCTGCGTGCTCGTGTTCCGCACCGAGCGGGTCCGGGGCTGAGGCACAGGCAGTCACATTGGCAACGTAACCATGGCATAGTCAGGGAAATCGATTCGCGATTCCTGTGCTCAACACATAAAGAACCATGTCGAAGCCATTGAAATCAAACGCCAAAGAAGACCTTTTCGGCGGCGCCCCCAAAGCGGCGCCAACGCCCAAGGCCGCCCCTCGCGCGGTCTCGGCGGAGGACGGTTATACCGCTGCCGATATTGAAGTCCTCGAAGGCTTGGAGCCGGTTCGGCGCCGGCCCGGCATGTATATCGGCGGCACCGACGAGAAGGCACTGCACCATCTGTTCGCCGAGGTGATCGACAACTCGATGGATGAGGCGCTGGCCGGCCACGCGACCTTCATCGAAGTCGAACTCGCCGCCGACGGCTATCTCACCGTCTCCGACAACGGCCGCGGCATCCCGGTCGATCCGCATCCGAAATTCCCCAAGAAGTCCGCGCTCGAAGTCATCATGTGCACGCTGCATGCCGGCGGCAAGTTCGACTCCAAGGTCTACGAGACCTCCGGCGGCCTGCACGGCGTCGGCGTTTCCGTGGTCAATGCGCTGTCCTCCCTGCTCGAGGTCGAGGTCGCGCGTAACCAGCAACTTTACAAGATGACGTTCGCCCGCGGCATCCCGCAGGGCAAGATCGAGGACCTCGGCAAGATCCACAACCGCCGCGGCACACGGATTCGCTTCAAGCCCGACACCGACATCTTCGGCGCCAAGGCGGCGTTCAAGCCGCAGCGGCTGTTCAAGATGGCGCGCTCCAAGGCCTACCTGTTCGGCGGCGTGAAAATTCGCTGGCGCTGCGACCCGGAACTGCTGAAGGGCCTGGAAGACATCCCGGCCGAGGACGAGTTTCACTTCCCCGGCGGTCTCAAGGATTTCCTTGGCGCGGCGATCCACAACGACACGCTGGTGCATCCCGACATCTTCTCCGGCAAGTCGGGCCGCAACGGCGCGCACGGGTCGTGCGAGTGGGCGGTGGCCTGGACCGCGGATGCCGACGGCTTCATGTCGTCCTACACCAACACCGTGCCGACCCCCGACGGCGGCACCCACGAAGCCGGCATGCGCAGCGCGCTGCTGCGCGGCTTGAAGGACCACGCCGAGCGCGCCGGCCAGGGCAAGCGCTCCTCGTCGATCACCTCGGAAGACGTCATGGTCGGCGCCGCGGTGATGCTGTCAGTGTTCGTGCGCGAGCCGGAATTCCAGGGCCAGACCAAGGACCGCCTGGCCACCGCCGAAGCGCAGAGGATCGTCGAGCAGGCGATCAAGGACCCGTTCGACCACTGGCTGTCCGGCAATCCCGTGCAGGCCAACAAGCTGCTGGAATTCGTGCTGGAGCGCGCCGACGAGCGGCTGCGCCGCCGCGCCGAAAAGGAAACCTCGCGCAAGACCGCGGTGAAGAAGCTGCGGCTGCCGGGCAAGCTGTCCGACTGCACCAACACCGCCACCGAAGGCTCCGAACTGTTCCTGGTCGAGGGCGACTCCGCAGGCGGCAGCGCCAAGCAGGCGCGCGACCGCAAGACCCAGGCCATCCTCCCCTTGCGTGGAAAAATCCTCAACGTGGCCTCCGCCACCAAGGACAAGATCACCGCCAACGCGCAGATCTCCGATCTGCTGCAGGCGATCGGCTGCGGCACCGGCGCGCATTATCGCGAAGAGGATCTGCGCTACTCCCGCGTCATCATCATGACCGACGCCGACGTCGACGGCGCGCATATCGCCTCATTGCTGATCACGTTCTTCTACCGCCAGACGCCGAAGCTGATCGACGAGGGCCATCTCTATCTGGCCGTGCCGCCGCTGTACCGCATGACCCATGGCAGCAAGACCGTGTATGCCCGTGACGAGGCGCATCGCGACGCGCTGCTGAAAAGCGAGTTCAACGCCAACGCCAAGGTCGACATCGGCCGTTTCAAAGGCCTCGGCGAGATGATGCCCGCGCAGCTCAAGGAAACCACCATGGATCCGTCGAAGCGGACCCTGCTGCGCGTGGTGCTGCTGGCCGAGGACCGCGAAGGCACCGCGGATTCGGTGGAGCGCCTGATGGGCACCAAGGCGGATGCGCGGTTCGCGTTCATCTCCGACAAGGCGGAATTCGCCAGCGAGGATCTGCTGGACGTCTGATCCAGTAGCTAGGCCGCGTCGTACTGGCGCCGAGCCGCGGCTGGGTCGCGATCGACGATACGCTCCTACGTAGACGAAGCGTATCAAGAGATTCAGATGATCGAGCAGTTCTTGGGCGATCGCAACGACGTTCGAAATCCGGTCGACCGATTTGTGGTGATAGACGCCGTTGCGCGCATGTCCATCGCCGTCAATAGTGAGGGTGTTCACCGCGTGCGAGCATCAGATGATGTTCCTGATGATGCGTGCCCCGCGTCAGGACCCCAAGGAAGCCCAACGCCTTCAACTTGAAGATATCCTTGGCGGGGGCGCGAGCGACGAGGGTAGCTCCGCCGTCGATTTCAGCGGCGACGAACTGCCAATCCCCGACGCCGTTCATGGTGGCGGCGTAGGCCGCGACCATCCGCCGGATGGAATCGCGCACGCCGCCCGGGCCAGTGACGGTGAAACGAACGCCTCCGTCTACCGGATCGCTTTTCACCTCGGCCGACAACGTGACGCCGTTCATGTCGATCAAGTGCTGGCGCAAGGCTTCGATATTGACCTTTGACCAGTCGGTTTTGGGATCAGCTTCCAAAATCCCGACGATCTCCTGTACAGCGGCAAAGGCGCTCTGGCCGGGCTGCGTAGGCCGCGTGCCGCCCATCTGAGAGTGGAGACTGCGCCAGAGCGACGGTCGGGATGAGGTAAACGGCAAGGGCAATGGCACGGATCATGGGATGTTCCTCGGTTGAGAGCGCTCTGTTGCCATAGAGGCGAGAGCGTGAACATGATAACGATCATGAACCTCGATCTTTCAACCCTCCTGGAAGGCCTGCCGCACCGTGAGATGTCGTTCCTGGCGAGGGAGTCGGTCTTTCGCCTCGGCGATAGCGTAAAATCGATTCACTTCGTGCGGACTGGGATCATCCACCTTGTGCGACACCAACCCGAGGGCTCGCCCCTCGTCCTGCAACGAGCCGGAGCCGGCACCATGCTCGCGGAAGCGTCGGTCTATTCCGCGCGTTACCACTGCGACGCGTATGCGGAGACGGCGGCGACAACGTGGGTGGCCAAGCTCAACGATTTCAGGCGGCGCTTGGCCGGAAGTCCCGCTTTCGCCGAAACGTGGGCGCGGCATTTGGCGCACCAAGTTCAGAACGCCCGCCTTCATTCCGAGATTCTCTCGTTGAAGACGGTCGCCGCCCGTCTTGACGCTTGGCGTGCGTGGCATGGGGCGCTGCCCCCAAAGGGAAGCTGGTCGATGATCGCTCATGAAATTGGCGTCAGCTCCGAAGCTCTTTATCGAGAGATCGGAAGACGACGGAAGACTTTCGGACAAACGTAGTGGATCAGATCTTCAGTGCATTCTTCTTCACGGTCGTGCTTTCCGACCGTGAAAGCAGCTTGTTGGTTGGCGCAATCGATCGCTTGAGACGGAGCTATCGAGCCGTACAGCGAAAGATGCCCTTCGAGATGCCTTCGGTCTTGGCACGGACATACTGCGGCATGACAAAGTCAGTCTGCTGATGTGGTGGGCACGGCGCAAGGGCGCCTTTGCCCACCCTACGAAGATGAGCCCGAAACCTTCCCTCCCGCCGGCCGTATATCTCCCATGCGCATTCCCTTTCTCACCCTCGGTCTTCTCGCTTTCGCCATCGGCCTGCTCTGGATCGGCCAGGGCACCGGCTTCGTGGCGTGGCCGCGTTCCAGCTTCATGATCAGCCAGATGCAGTGGGCCTGGTATGGCGCGGCGCTGGCTGCGGTCGGGCTCGGCCTGATGTGGCTGTCGCGGCGCTGAGCGCCCTCTTCCATGTTCCGGCCAGCCTTGCGATGATGCATCACGCGCGCCACAGAACGCGCGAGGCAAAGCATCAGGACGGAACATGACCAATCACCTGTTCGATCTCACCGGCCGCGTGGCCATCGTTACCGGCGGCAATGGCGGCATCGGGCTCGGCATGGCGCGCGGGCTGGCCGCCGCCGGCGCGGCGATTGTCGTGGTCGGGCGAAATGAGGCCAAGTCGAATGCCGTCGTCGCGCAGCTGACGCAGGGCGGCGCCAAGGCGATTGCGATCTCGGCCGATGTCACCGACAAGGCCGCCGTGGATGCGATGATCGCCCGCACGCAAAGCGAATTCGGCGGCATCGACATCCTGGTCAACAATGCCGGCATCAATATCCGCAAGCCGCCGCATGAGCTGGCGCTGGCGGAGTGGGACAGCGTCATCAAGACCAACCTGACCAGCGCGTTCCTGTGCTCGCAGGCAGCCTACCCCGCGATGAAGACCGCCGGCGGCGGCAAGATCATCAACATCGGCTCGATGATGTCGATCTTCGGCGCCAGCTTCGCGCCGGCCTATGCCGCCAGCAAGGGCGGCATCGTGCAGTTCACCCGGGCCTGCGCGGTGGCCTGGGCGCCGGACAACATCCAATGCAACGCCATCCTGCCGGGCTGGATCGATACCGAGCTGACGCAGAACGCGCGCCGCGAGGTCGATGGCCTGCACGACAAGGTGCTGGCGCGGACGCCGTCGGCTCGCTGGGGCATTGCAGACGATTTCGCCGGCATCGCGGTGTTTCTGGCTTCGCGCGCGTCAGATTTCGTCACCGGCACCGCCATTCCGGTCGACGGCGGATTTTCCGTGCAAGGATAGAGCATTTTTTGATTGAGATGAATCAAAGTCCCTCGGCCGTCATTGCGAGGAGCCCTTGCGACGAAGCAATCCAGTCTTTGCCTGTGGCCTTCTGGATTGCCGCGTCGCTTCGCTAAGGGGAAAGCCAATTGGCTTTCCCTGACCTCGCAATGACGAGCTTTGGGTCTATTCAATCCAAAACTGCT
>NZ_JAQGJD010000354.1 GCF_028290785.1 Tardiphaga sp.
GCGGCACGTTTTGCATGTGCAGGCCGGAGTTTTCGAGGCCCTTCAGGATCATGTCGTACCAGGATAGCGGCCGCACCTCGTTGCGGTTGCCCGGCATGCAGCCGCCGACAATCAGCCGGTCGGCGGCCCGCGTCATCGCCACATAAAGCAGCCGGCGATATTCGTCCTCGGTCTCCTGGATTTTTGCCGCGCGAGCGGCGGCCACATCAGGCGGATCGTCGGCCTTCTTGCCGGCCCACACCACCACGCCCGGCATATGCGGTGCGGCATTGCCCTGCGGCAGGTGAATGAGATGAAGCCGCTGGGTATCCGATGGCGAGGACGTCGTATCCACCAGGAATACCACCGGCGCTTCGAGGCCCTTGGCGCCATGCACGGTCATGACGCGGACTTCGTCGCG
Organism: Tardiphaga sp.; assembly: GCF_028290785.1. Taxonomy (GTDB): domain Bacteria; phylum Pseudomonadota; class Alphaproteobacteria; order Rhizobiales; family Xanthobacteraceae; genus Tardiphaga. The sequence goes on from NZ_JAQGJD010000354.1 coordinate 401, forward strand.
CGTGATCTCCATGTCGCGCTTCACTTCGGTGTCGGCGGCGCGCAGCCAGGCGACAAAACCCTGCAATGACGCCGGCGCCTTCTGCTCGTAGCCGAGCGCCAGCTCTAGGAACTCATCGAGCGCGTCGTTGGCCTCATGGCCGAGCCTGCTCAGAATACGTGCCCGGCCGCCATCGCCGCCGAGCAGCCAGGCATAAAAGGCGAACGGCGTCTCATGGGCGACGCGGTCTTCACAGACCTTGAAGCGTTTTCGCGCGGCACTGAGTTTTTCGTTACCTTCGGCGTGTTCATCCAGCGCGGCGCGCAGCGTGCCCGTCCGCTTCCATGCCAGCTTGAACAGATCGTCATCGTCGAGCCCGAACAGCGGGCTCTTCAGCGCCACCGCCAGCGCAAGATCGTCCTGCGGCAGCAGCAGCGCGTCGGCCAGATGCATCAGGTCGATGATCGCGATGTGCTCGGTGAGCTTCAGCCGGTCCGCGCCCGCGACCGGAATGCCGGCGTGCTTCAGCGCCTGAATGATGGCGTTGAACGCCTTGCCGCGGCGGCGCACCAGCACCAGCATGTCGCCATAGCGTAGCGCCCGGCGCCGGCCGATCGCGCCGGTGGCGGTGCCGTCGGCAATCAGCGTCTTGATCTCGGCCTGTACCCGCCGCGCCAGTTGCACTTCGGGGCTGGTCTCGGAGGCATAGTCGAACGGCGCTTGCCATCCTTCGATGGGCGTGCGCTCATCCGGCGTCTGCAATTCCCACAGGTCGATCAAGCTGGGGCCGGCATCCTCCAGCGCTTCGTGCACGGGATAGGCGCCGACATTGTGAATGCTGCGGTAGATCGCCTCGTCGCGGAATACGTGATCGACCGATTGCAGGATCGCCTTGCCGGAGCGGAACGAATAGGTGAAGGCGACCGGATCGAAGGTATGACCGGCACTCTCGAAGCGGCTCTGCAGCGAGCGGCGACGCTCGTCGAATTCGCGCGGTGCGGCGCCCTGGAATGAGAAGATCGACTGCTTCTCGTCGCCGACCGCGAAGATGGTGCGCTTGACGCCGTCGCGCGCGCCGTCGCCGGAGGTGAATTCCGAAATCAGGTGGGTGACGATGTCCCACTGCCGCGGGCTGGTGTCCTGCGCCTCGTCGATCAGCACGTGATCGACGCCGCGATCGAGCTTGTAGTGCACCCAGCTCGACGACACCCGCTCCAGCATCTCCAGCGTCTTGTCGATCAGGTCGTCGTAGTCGAGCAGCCCGCGCTCCTGCTTCTCGCGCGCGTAGTTGGCGGCAACGCCGGTGGCGATCACCAGCAGCGATTGGGTGCGGTCGCGCATGGCCACGGCGCGGCGGCGCGCCAGCAGCGCGGACAGGCGCTCGCACTCGTTCCTCAGCGTGGCGGCGAGGCCGGGATGGCCGTCATTGATCTTCTTGGTGGCCAGCGCCTTGCGCGGCTCCATGGTGCCGGTGAAGAATACGCGCAAATATTCATCGACCTGCGCGCTGCCGTCGAGATCGAGCGCGCCGCGCAGCCGCGCCGCCTGATCGCCATCGGTCTTGCTGCCGGTTTCAAAGACTTCCGCCGCGGATTCCCAGCGCCTTCGCGGCAGATGCGGGCCATCCACCATCTCCAGCTCGACCGCCTCCGTGGAATCGTCAGGCTGAACGCCGAGCGCCTGCGACAGTTGCGCCATCGCAGCCTCCACGCTGCCGGCGCGTTCGGTCCAGGCCAGGAACTGGTCGCGGCTCAGCGAGGCCTCGCGCACCACGTCGCGAAAGGTGACGTCGGCGGCAGAGGTCATGGCGGTCGCCAAGGCGCGACCCTGAGCGCTGTCCGGATGAGCCGCGGCCTGCAGCAGCACGTCGAGCGAGGCGCGCTCCATCATCTCGTTCTGATCGCGGTCGTCGAGCACGCTGAACCGCGCTGGCACGTTGGCCTCGAATGGAAACTGCTGCAGCAGCCGCGTACACAGCGCGTGAATGGTCTGCACCTTCAGCCCACCCGGCGTCTCCAGCGCGCAGGCAAACAGCTCTCGCGCACGCATGCGCGTCTTCCGGTCCGGTGCGGCGATGCCGGCATTGCGGATCGCTTGGTCGAGCGCGGTGTCGTCCAGCGTCACCCAGTGACCGAGCGTAGTGAACACCCGCTCCGCCATGTTGGCGGCGGCGGCCTTGGTGAAGGTCACGCAGAGAATCTTTTCGGGCGGCACGCCGCTCAACAGCAGTCGGATCACGCGATTGACGAGCACATAGGTCTTGCCCGAGCCGGCATTGGCCGACACGAACACCGACGCCGTCGGGTCCGAGGCGCGCGCTTGCTTCGCGGTGGCTTCAGCGGGGATGTTGCGCGGGGCACTCATGACTCGCCTCCGGCGTCGCCGGCGGCGGACCATTCCTTGATCCGCGCCAGGGCGTCATAGGCGCCATAGCGGTTCGACCACATCGACAGGCTGAGCGACGCGTAGGGCGTGGTCGCGTCCTCGAATTTCAGGATCAGCGCGGTGAGCTTGGCACGCGCTTCATCGGCGGCCTGGTCGGGATATTGCGGCTCGTCCTTGCGGTCGATCCGGAGATCGACGACCTTCTCTTCGCCCGGCGGGTTGTTGCCGCTGAGCCGGACATAGACCAGCTCGCTGACCGATGCGCCGGCCGGGATATTTTCAAAGCCGCCCTCGCGCAAAATGGCCGCCTCCAGCGTGAGCTGCGGCGACAGCCCCATGCGGACCTGCTTGCCGGATGGCGGCTGGCCGGTCTTGTAGTCGATAATGGCGAAGGTGCGATCCGGGCGGCGCTCGATGCGGTCGGCGCGGGCCGAGAGATAGAACGTGCGGCCGCTGTCGAGCGGGATCGCGATCTCGCCGCGCTGTTCGGCATCGATGCTGGCGACGTTCAGCCGCCGGTCGATCTCCCAGTTGGCGAACCACGAGGCGATGCGCAGATAGCGCGGCCACCACAGCGCGCGGGCCTCCGGCCGCGTCATCAGCGGTGCAAAATGTTTCTCGCCGATATCGCGCAGCACGCGAGCGGGATCGTCGGGCAATGCGGTGCTGAATTGCCTGGTGAAGTCGCCGAGCGATTCGTGGATCGCCGAGCCGCGATCGGCGGCCGACAGCGGCATATCGACGGGATCGAGCGGCGCCAGCCGCAAAATGTATTTGGCGTAGATTGTGTAGGGATCGCGCAGCCAGTCCTCGATCGCGGTGACCGACAGCCTGGTCGGTCGCGCCTCGCGCGGCGGGCGTGGCGTCGGCTGCGCGATCGGCGTGACGGCATGCGGGCGGTCGAGTGCGTCGGCGTAGTGGATATATTTCTCGCCCGCTGCCACCGCGGCGTCCCAGCGCGCCTCGCCGGCGACCGCTTCGAGCCGGTGAAGGAAGCGCGACGCCACCGCCGGCGCGCCGCCGACTTTGGCGGCATGGCTGAGGATGACGTCGTCGGCGCCGAGCAACTGCGTGAAATCGTGCGCGGACAGGCCGATGCGGCGCTCCGGCAGATCGAGCCCGAGCTGGTGTCGCATCGGTCGGCTCAGCCATGGATCGATCCGCGGCGCCGGCGGCCAGATGCCCTCGACGAGCCCGCCGATGATGACGCGGTCGCTCTGCGTCAGCCGCGCTTCGAGCGGGCCATAGATGCGCAGTTGGGCATGGGCGACTTCCGGGCGACGCACGGTCTTGTCGCCGAATGCGGTGTGAAACACCTCGGCATAGTCGCCGAGCGGCACCATCAATCCACTCGGCGCTATCTGGCCGTTGGCGATGTCGCCCAACAGTTCGTCGAAGGCCTTGGCCAGCGCCTGCCCCTGATGGCCGTCGAAGCCCGAGCAGAGCCCGATCTCGTCGAGCGACAGCGCCTTGACGACATCCTGATGCCGCTTCGCGAGATCGGCAAAGTCGTGCGGCTTGAAGCGATCGATGCGTTCGAGCGGCGACAGTGCCTCGCGAAGCGCTGCAATCAACGCTTCCGCTTCGATCAGCCTGTCGTCGCCGAGTTTGGTGCGTGGCTCCGCCGCGTGCAGCGACGAGGTCTCCTGTCGCCGCAGCTTTGCCAGTTCATCGCGAAACCGGGCAAAATCCTTCGCCAGTCCGTCGCTACGCGCTTCCGGTCGCGTGCCGCGCAGCAGCGCCATTTCCAGCGTTTCCACTGCGCTCTTCCAGCCGCCTGCGGCGCGGCCGAGCCGTAGCAGCGGATGTTTCAGCAGCGCGAGCAGGGTCGCGGGCTCCAGCCCTTCGGCAACGGCTTCTGCGGCAAGTCGCGCGAAAATGCCATGCGGCGTGTCCATCAGGGCATCGCCGCCGGAATCGTCAACCTCCAGATTCCAGCGGCCGAGCGCCGCCATCACGCGGCGGGCGAGCGCGCGATCCGGCGTCACCAGCGCGGCGGTGATACCGAGTTCGCGCGCCTCGCGCATCGCCACCGCAATCGCCAGCGCCTCCATCTCCGGATTGGCGGCGGCGATGACGGCGAGCTTCTGCATGCCGTCGGCGATCTTTTGCGTCACGGCGGGCTGCGCCAGCCGCGTATGCCACTGCGCCGTGGCGTTCGACGGCCGCATGGTCTCCGAGGCGAGCATCTCGCGGCCCAAAGGCGACGGCGTGCCCAGCGTCTCCACATCGCTGCGCTTGATACCAAAGCGCTGCAGCAGGCCGAACATCGCGAATTGCGGATGGTTCGACGACGGCGGCGCATCGTCGGAGCCGCCGATCAGTTGCCACGCTTCGTCATCGAGGTCGGTATCGAGTCCGGGCAGCACAACGGCGCCATTTGGCAGGTCGGCGATGGCGCGGAGAAACTTTGCCGTCGCGGGCATCGAGCCGGTGGAGCCGGCGGCGATCACCGGGCCGTCCTGATGCGCTGTCAGCCGTGCCGCCTCGGCTTCGATCAGGATGTCGCGCCGCGCTGCCGGTTCGATGCGACCGTAGGCCTTCAGGATATCCGGCCAGACTTCCCTGGCGATGTTGAGAAACTGCAGCGTCAGCTGCCAGTATTTGTCGAGTGCGTCGGGCACCAGGCCATCGAGGGACGCCCAGTCGACTTTCCGCGTCACCATGTCGTCCATCAGCCGCGCCAGGTCGTCGGCGAGCTTCAGCGTCGAAGCGGGCCCGCCGACCACCAAAGGCGTCTGCGCGGGATCGCCGGGCGCAATGCGCTTGGCCCAGGCCGCGATCAACTGCGCCAGCAGCAGCCGACGCTGCAGCCCGTCGAGAGCGGGCAGCGTGTCGAGCTCGGCAAAATTGGTCTGTGGTGCTTCTTGCGCAAAATCGATTTCGTCTTCGTCGATGTCGTTGAAGGTGACGATGCGTGGCAGCACCACGGCGTCGGCGTCGAGTACGTCGAGAAAAATCTCGCGTGCCATGCGGCCGGCGCGGCGGGTCGGCAGATACAGCGTCGCGGTGGCGAGCTTTTCCGGCGCTTCGCGCGCGGAAAATCCCTCGACCAGCCGGCCATCGACCAGTGCGGTGATCAACGTGCGCAGAAACGGCGCCGAGGGGGGAACACTGAAGACGCGCATGAACATCCTGATTCGCGAACAGGATGCATCATGGCATGGGCAGAAACGCGGCGGGAGTCGGAGCAGCGATTCTCAGGCCCCAGTAGCCGTCATTGCGAGGAGCCCTTGCGACGCGGCAATCCAGAGCCACAAGCAAAGGCTGGATTGCTTCGTCGCAAGGGCTCCTCGCAATGACGGAGAGGGGGCGCGGGACCGGCGCGGCAATGCAGCAAGAATCAGTCTCACGCCACGCTGGCGAGAAACGCTTCTTCGGCGGCGTGCACCGCGTCGGGGGTGCCGACGTGCATCCACAGGCCGTCCAGCCGAAGGCCGAACAGGCGCTCCTGCTCGTTGGCGCGGTCGAACAGTTTTGTCAGCGAGAATTCGCCGCCCGGCGCGTTTGCGAACAACGCCGGCGACAGAATCGCCACGCCGGCATAGACGAACGGCACCACCTGATTTTCCTTGCGGCGGCGCAGCGCGCCGTCGGTCAGCATGGCGTAGTCGCCGGATCCGGCATAGCCGATGCTGTTGGCGGTCGGCGCCATCAACAGCAGGATGTCCATCCGCTCGGGATCGAACGCTTCGGCGAGCCGCGCGAGATTCGGCCGCACACCGTCGATCCACATGGTGTCGGCGT
>NZ_JAQGJD010000393.1 GCF_028290785.1 Tardiphaga sp.
CATCTCAAAGAAGTCTTGACCTTACACCTCGGGAATAGCTTCTCGAACCGGCCTTCCGATCAGGTCGCGCTCGCCGTCTAATTTCAGATTCGCCCCATTGAAGATTTCAAATACGTGTTCCGGTCCCCGCAGTACGCACATGAAACCAGGAGCCTGCTGGAACAAGCTGCGAAGACGTTCAGTTTCGCTTGAAAGCTGCCTGTTGAGGCATTCGACGGTTTCCTTGTCGGCGGCAAGCTGGTCGTTGGCCAGCTTCAGCGAATCCCTTGTCTGACGTCGGACTTCGGCAAGCTTAAGGTTGGCGCCCACCTGGGCGACCAGTTCGCGGGCGGAGAACGGTTTGATAAGATAGTCGTCGGCGCCGGCATCCAGCCCCTCGACCCGCGCCTCCTCGCCGGCGCGCGCCGACAGCAAGATGACGGGAAGGTCCTGCAGTTCGTCGTCGCTTCGGATCGCCTTGAGCAACCCGAAGCCGTCGAGCTTCGGCATCATGACGTCGGTCAGGATGAGGTCAGGACGCTTTGTTTTGATGGCATTCAAGGCGGCGATGCCATCTTCGACCAGCTCGATGGTCCAACGATTGCCGAGCAGCCGGGCGATGTAGTCCCGCATGTCGGCGTTGTCGTCGGCGATCAGGATGCGCGGCTTTTCCGCGCCGTTAATCTCGGCGGCAACAGGGGCAGGGCCGTCGATCCATCGCAGGGCTTCCTCGACGTAGGCGTTGTCTTTCCTGGAAGCCAAGCCGATCATTGAGGCGTCCATCACCACCTGTTCCGGCGGAAGATGGGCTATGCCGAACGGGATCCGCACCTTGAAACTGCTCCCCCGCCCCGGCTCGCTTTCGACCTCGACGCCGCCGCCGTGAAGGTTCGCGATTTCCTTGACCAGCGCGAGGCCGATGCCGGAGCCCTCGAAGGATCGGCCTTTCTGGCCGCCGACCTGGTAGAACCGCTCGAACAGCTTCGGCAATTGGTCGGCCTCGATGCCGGATCCTGAGTCGGAAACCGTAAGCTCGGCGGCTTTGCCGTCGGCCGTCGTACGGAGCGCGACGCGGATTCCGCCGTCCAGCGTGAATTTGAACGCGTTCGACAGGAGGTTGAGAACGACCTTCTCCCACATGTCGCGGTCGACATAGACCGGTGCGGCAAGCTTGTCGCCGGCGACTTCGAACTTCAGTCCGGCCTTCTCCGCGACCGACCTGAAATTGGAGGCGAGCTCGGCGGTCAATGCGGCGAGATCGACCGGCTCGAAATCCGCTTGCGCCCGGCCGGCTTCGAGCCGGGAAAAGTCCAGCAGCGAATTGACGAGCTTCAAGAGGCGCAGCGCGTTTCGGTGGGCGACTTCGACGAGCGCGCGGCCTTCTGCACCGGAAACCATGGCCGGGTCCGCAAGAAGGTCTTCCAGCGGACCCAGCATGAGGGTGAGGGGGGTACGGAATTCGTGCGAGACGTTGGAAAAGAAGGCCGTCTTCTGGCGGTTGATCTCCTCGAGCGCCTGGGCGCGGCGTCTTTCTTCTTCGTACGCCTGGGCGTTGGCGATCGTGGCCGCGATCTGACCCGCGGCAAGTTCGAGAAATCCGCGATAGCCCTCATCGAACAGCCTGAAGGCATTTAGGCCGACGACCAGGATCGCCGCCCGGCTGGTTTCACCGTTCGGTAAAATTGGCAACAGCACCGCTCGGTGAGGTGGTTGGCTCCAGGCGCCTGTCGGCAAGCCGTCGGGAAACTTGGCGGCAAGGTCGTCGACTAGAACGGGTTGTTGAGTCCGGAGCGCCTCCCGAAGAGGCCAGTGAACGCCCGCGGAATCCAGTATTTCGGAAGCACCGCGACGGGCGCTCTCGATGCCGCAGGAGCCCGCGAGAACGAAGCTGTCGCTGTCCGCATTCACCTCGTAGAGCAGCGCAAATGGGACGTCGTGCTTATCGGTGGAAATCGCCCGGAGGCTGCGGTCGCAGGCTTCCTGCCAGGTGCGGGCATCGGATGCATCGGCTGCGAGTTGCCGCAACAAAGAGAGTTGCCGCTCGCCGATCACGCGCTGGGTGTCGTCGGTGTTGGCGCAGATGATGCCGCCGGCGCTCCCGTCGTCATCGGGTATCGGGCTGTATGAGAACGTGTAGTAGGTCTCTTCGGGGTAGCCGTAGCGCTCCATGATCAGGAGTTGCTCTTCGACGTAGGTCCCTTCGATACCTGTCATTGCGGTGGCGAGCATCGGTCCGATGTCGCTCCAGATTTCCTGCCAGACGACCGACGTGGGCTTGCCAAGAGCCCAAGGATGTTTTCCGCCGATGATCGACTTGTAGGCATCGTTATAGAGATAGATGAGCTCCGGTCCCCAGCCTATCCAGATCGGCTGCCGCGAGGTCAACATGATTCGTACGCCGGTCTTTAGACTTTGCGGCCATTGTTCGATTGGTCCGAGCGGGGTTTCGGTCCAATCGAGCGCTCTCATGAGGGCACCCATCTCACCGCCGCCGGCAAGAAAGCCGGACGTCACGCTCAGGCCGTCAGGAACGGTCCCTGCCAATTTCTGAACTGCCCCCAACGCCTTCAGTCCCTCGTCTATGACGACAAGAATCGCTTGCCTGCCCGAGGCTAGGATCGGTCGATTTTGGCTCACCGGTTCC
>NZ_JAQGJD010000099.1 GCF_028290785.1 Tardiphaga sp.
AGGGGCTGGCGCTATTAAATGGCACTCAATTTTCGACGGCCTGTGCTTTGGCGGGGCTGTTCGAGGCCGAGATTCTGTTCAAGACAGTTATCATCAGCGGCGCATTGTCGACTGACGCGGCGCGCGGCTCCGATGCTCCGTTCGACCCGCGAATCCATGCGCTGCGTAAGCATGCTGGACAGATCGCTGTGGCCTTTGCCCTCAACGCGTTTCTCGCCGGCAGCGCTATCCGGGAGTCGCATCGGACGGGGGACGTTCGCGTTCAAGATCCGTACTGCCTTCGTTGCCAGCCACAGGTGATGGGCGCTGCGCTGGACGTGTTGCGCCAGGCCGCGAATACGCTTCTCACGGAAGCGAACGGGGTTTCGGACAACCCGTTGATCTTCTCTGAAGATGACCTCGCCATTTCCGGCGGCAACTTTCACGCCGAGCCCGTGGCTTTCGCCGCCGATATGATCGCGCTTGCTGTCTGCGAGATCGGATCGATTTCGGAACGGCGGATCGCGATGCTGGTGGATCCGGCGCTCTCAGGCATGCCGGCGTTCCTGACGCCAAAGCCCGGACTCAATTCAGGTTTCATGATTGTGCAGGTTACGGCGGCAGCGCTGGTTTCGGAGAACAAGCAGCGCGCGTATCCCGCAAGCGTCGATTCCATTCCGACATCCGCGAACCAGGAAGATCACGTCTCCATGGCCGCACACGGCGCGCGCCGTCTGTTGCCCATGGTCGAGAATGCGATGGCCGTGATCGCTATCGAGCTTCTAGCCGGAGCCCAGGGGTGCGATTTTCATGCCCCATTGAAATCCAGTGACCGGCTCGAATCTGTTCGAAAGCTGATCCGAACCAAGGTTCCCCATCTCGACGAGGATCGTTATCTCCATCCCGATATCGAGCAATCCATACATTTGGTTCGCTCCGGATCGATCATCGCCGCGGCGGATTTCACCGAGCTGCCGGGCATCTGACCCGCGTGCGCTGGAAGGCGGCATCGCGCGTCGGCTCGGGGCCTCTCAGAACGTCAGTATCCGGATGCCGCCGAGCCCCTTGTCCGCGGATCGGGCGCGCCGAGCAGGCCGTCCGGCGTCACTGCGATGGAATTGGCCGAGGTCTGGCCCATCGGTTCGATCACGCGGTGGCCCATCGCCTTCAGCGCGTCCAATGTCGGGTCGGAAAAGCCGCGCTCGATGCGGACTTCGTCGGGCAGCCACTGGTGGTGCAGCCGCGGCGCCGCGACAGCGGCCGCGATATCCATCCGGTAGTCCAGCACATTGACGATCACCTGCAGCACCGTGGAGATGATGCGGCTGCCGCCCGGCGAACCCGTCACCAACACCGGCTTGCCGTCCTTCAGCACGATGGTCGGCGACATCGACGACAACGGCCGCTTGCCCGGGCCGGGCAGGTTGGCCTCGAAGCCGACCAGCCCGAAGGCGTTGGACGCGCCGGGCGCCGCGGTGAAATCGTCGAGCTCGTTGTTGAGCAGCACGCCGGTGCCTTCGGCAACGAGTCCGACGCCGTAGGGGAAGTTCAGCGTATAGGTGTTGCTTACGGCGTTGCCGGCGCTATCGACCACGGAGTAGTGCGTGGTGTTGCTGCCCTCGCGCGGCGGCACCGCGGACAGCGCATCGGTCCACGGCGTGGCGCGAGCGGGGTCGATGGACGCGCGCTGCTTCGCCGCGTAATCCTTCGCGAGCAGCGTCGTGATCGGCGCGTTGACGAACGCGGGATCGCCGAGATAGCGCGCGCGGTCGGCGTAAGCTCGCTTCATCGCCTCGATCAGGAGATGCAGCGACGGCGCCTCGCTCTGCTTCATCTCGCGGATCGGAAAGCCTTCGAGGATGTTGAGCGTCTCGACCAGCACCGTGCCGCCGGACGACGGCAGCGGCATCGAGACGATGTCGTAGCCGCGGTAGCTGCCGCGCACCGGCTCGCGGATCACCGGCTGATAGTTTTTCAGGTCGTCCATCGAGAAGATGCCGCCGGCCTCGTTGATGCCGCGCACCAGTTTTTCGGCCACCGGCCCTTCGTAGAAGCCGCGCGGTCCCTGCGCGGCAATGGCGCTCAATGTCGTCGCGAGATCGCTCTGCACCAGCGTGTCGCCGCGAACTAACGCCGCGCCGTCCGGGCGCGTGATCATTTTCAGCGATGCGGGCCAGCGCGCCAATCGCCTCCGCCAGTCCTGCAACGTGTCGGCGATATCGTCGGCCACCACAAAGCCGTCGCGCGCCAGCGCAATCGCGGGCTGCAGAATCTCCGACAGCGTCAGTCTGCCGGAGCCGTATTTCTCCAGCACCAGCGTCAGGCCGGCCACCGTGCCGGGAATCCCGATCCCCAAGGCCGAGTCGCGCGATTTGGCGATGTCCGGCTGGCCGTCGGCACCGAGGAACATGTCGCGGGTGGCCTTCGCGGGCGCGGTCTCGCGATAGTCGATGGTGATGTCTTCGTGGCGGTCGGCGGAGTGAATCACCATGAAGCCGCCGCCGCCGATATTGCCGGCGCGGGGATAGGTCACCGCCATGGCGAAGCCGGTCGCCACCGCGGCATCGACCGCATTGCCGCCGCGCATCAGCACATCGGCCCCGACTTTCGCCGCGATCTTTTCCTGCGCGACAACCATGCCGTGCTTCGCGGCGACGGCGGCCGTGGTGCCGGGCTTTGCCGGAATGTAAAAGGCGCGCTCCTGCGCGCGCAATGGTGCACACAGCGCGAGCACGGCGAGTGCCGCGATCAGACTGCGGCGCAAGAAGTGAATGGGGGTCATCAAGGGCTCCGGCCGACACGCGGCCATGATCGCACCACGGTCATCCCATGCTATATGGCCCGGATTGCCTTCGACACAACACGGCGTGATTCGTCAGGATTTCAAAACATGGCGCTTACGGCCACTTCGGACGCATCACCCCACCTTGCCCCGATCAGCTACCCGCCGCGCTCCGCGGTGATCGGCTGGATGCTGTTCGACTGGGCCGCGCAACCGTATTTCAGCCTGATCACCACCTTCGTGTTCGCGCCGTATTTCGCCACCCGCGTGGCGGTCGATGCCGCCGCGGGGCAATCGATGTGGGGCTTCGCCACCGCGGCTGCCGGTCTGGTGATCGCGCTGGCGTCGCCGGTGCTCGGCGCCATTGCCGATGCCAGCGGTCGCCGCAAACCGTGGATCGCGGGCTTCGGCGCCATCTTCGTGATCGGCGCCTGCATCATGTGGATCGGCAAGCCCGGCGATCCCGCGATCATTTTGCCGCTGCTGATCGCCTATGGCTTCGCGACCATCGGCGTCGAATTCGCCACCGTGTTCAACAACGCGATGATGCCGACGCTGGTGCCGCCCGACAAGATCGGCCGGCTGTCGGGATCGGGCTGGGCGCTGGGCTATGTCGGCGGCATCCTGAGCCTGATCCTGGTGCTCGGCTTCATGGCGGCGAGCCCGACCACCGGCCGCACGCTGTTCGGCCTGGTGCCGCTGTTCGGCCTGGATCCCGCAACCTTCCAGGGCGACCGCATCAGTGCGCCGTTGAGCGGATTATGGTTCGCCGTCTTCGTGCTGCCGATGTTTCTACTGACGCCGGATTTTCCGGCAAAACTGTCGCCGGCCCAGGCGATGCGCGTCGGCCTGACCGACCTGCGGCACACGCTGCGCGAACTGCCGCGGCATCGCTCGATGATGGCGTTCCTGCTCGCCAACATGATCTACACCGACGGGCTGGTGTCGCTGTTCGCATTCGGCGGCATCTACGCCGCCGGCACCTTCGGCTGGAATACGATTCAGATCGGCAGCTTCGGCATCACGCTGGCGCTGGCCGGCACCATCGGCGCCTTTGTCGGCGGCCGGCTCGACGATGCCCTGGGGCCGAAGCGCGTCATCGCCGGCAGCATGACGCTGCTGCTGCTGTCTGCGATCGGCATCCTGCTGATCGACAAGGATTCGATCCTGTTCGTCAGCGTCACGCCGCCGGTGCCGGGCGGTGGCCTGTTCGCCGCGCCCGCGGAGAAGGCCTATCTGGCGCTGGGGTGTCTGATCGGCATGGCTGGCGGGCCGCTGCAGGCGGCGTCGCGCACGCTGTTGATCCGGCTGGCGCCGCCGGATCGCATCGCGCAGTTTTTCGGATTGTTCGCGCTGACCGGCAAGGTGACGTCCTTCATCGGCCCGCTCCTGATAGGCTTGGTCACGGCCGTCACCGCCAGCCAGAAGGCGGGCATGACGGTACTGGTCGTGCTGTTCGCCGCGGGGCTCGCGCTGCTGGCACGGGTGCGGGAAGAATAGCCGCCGTCATTCCAGGATGCAGTAGACGGCGGAGCCGGCTGATGCAGGCCTCAGCCACTCCAATTGGAGTGGCGGGGAATCCCGGGATGTTCAGCGTGCAACATGTCGAGATTCCGGGTTCGCTCGCAGCTGCGCTGCTCCCGCCCTGGAATGACAGTGCTCTCAATGCTTGAAGTGCCTGACGCCGGTGAACACCATGGCGATGCCGGCATCATCCGCGGCCTTGATCACCTCATCGTCCCGGATCGAGCCGCCGGGCTGGATCACCGCGGTAGCGCCGGCCTCGATCGCCACCAGCAAGCCGTCGGCGAACGGAAAGAACGCGTCGGAGGCCACCACCGAGCCCTTGGTCAGTGGCTCGGCAAGCTTCATCTCCACGGCGGCGTCCTGGGCTTTTCGCGCGGCAATGCGCGCGGAGTCGATCCGGCTCATCTGGCCGGCGCCGATGCCGACCGTGGCGAGGTCCTTCACATAGACGATGGTGTTGGACTTGACGTGCTTGGCGACGCGGAACGCGAATTTGAGATCGCGCATTTCGGCCTCGGTAGGCGCGCGCTTGGTCACCACCTTCAACGTCATGTCATCGACCACAGCGTTGTCGCGGCTCTGCACCAGCAGGCCGCCGGCCACCGTCTTGTAGGTCAGGCCCGGCGCATGCGGGTCGGGCAGGCTGCCGGCCAGCAGCAGTCGCAGCGTCTTCTTCGCCGCGACGATGGCGATCGCTTCGTCGGTGGCGTCGGGCGCGATGATCACTTCGGTGAAGATCTCGGTGATGGCGCGGGCCGACTCCGCATCCAGCGTGCGGTTCAGCGCGACGATGCCGCCAAACGCCGAGGTGGAATCGCAGGCCAGCGCCTTGCGATAGGCGCTCACGAGGTCGGACCCTTCGGCGACGCCGCACGGATTGGCGTGCTTGACGATGACGCAGGCCGCGGTGCGTTTGGCATCGAACTCGGCGATGCATTCATAGGCGGCGTCGGTGTCGTTAATGTTGTTGTAGGACAGTTCCTTGCCCTGCAGCTGCCGCGCCGTGGTGACCCCGGGCCGCGACTCCGGCGTGCGATAGAACGCCGCCGTCTGGTGCGGGTTCTCGCCATAGCGCAGCGACTGGATCAGCGCGCCGCCGATGGTGCGGAAATCCGGCGTCGCGATCTTCAATTGCCCGGCGAACCAGTTCGAGATCGCGGCGTCATAGGCGGCGGTGCGCGCATAGGCCTTGGCGGCAAGGCGGCGTCGCAGCGCGATCGTGGTCGCGCCCTTGTTGGTGGCGAGTTCGTCGAGCACGGACTGATAGTCGGCGGGTTCCACCACCACGGCGACATCGTCATGGTTCTTCGCCGCGGCGCGGATCATCGCCGGGCCGCCGATGTCGATATTCTCGATGCAGTCCTCGTCGGACGCGCCCTTCTCGACGGTGGCCTCGAACGGATACAGGTTCACCACCAGCAGATCGATAGGCACGATGCCGTGCTGCTTCATCGACTGCAGATGTTCGGCATTGTCGCGGATCGCCAGCAGGCCGCCATGCACCTTGGGATGCAGCGTCTTGACGCGGCCATCCATCATCTCCGGAAATCCGGTGAGGTCGGAGACGTCGGATACCTTCAGGCCGGCGGCGGCGATCGCCTTGGCGGTGCCGCCGGTGGAGATCAGCTCGACGCCATGGGCGACAAGCGCGCGCGCGAATTCGATCAGCCCGGTCTTATCGGAAACGGACAGCAAAGCCCGGGTAACGGGGCGCGAATGGTCGGTCATGATGGATATCCTGTGAGCAAGGCCGCCGCGTAGCACGGTTTGGCTGGGCACGAAACCGCCGAGTTTGCGGGCCGGATGCGCAGCGGCAGGTCGTAGGGTGGGCAAAGGCTCGCTTGCGCCGTGCCCACCATTCGCGCGCGGTGCAAATGGTGGTGGGCACGCCGACGTGCGCTGCGCGCGCGACGGCTTTGCCCACCCTACTTATCTCTACAGCGGCAGTTCCGGCTCGCGGCGGGCGTTGCGGCGGGCTGAGGTGGCGGATGCCGACGCGGTCGAGCGGGTAAAGCTCCAGCGCACGGTCGAGGTCTGCTGCGAGTTCTGGTGGATCACGATCTGGGCGGTGCGGCGCGGGCCGTCATTGCCGGCCAGGAACACGCT
>NZ_JAQGJD010000011.1 GCF_028290785.1 Tardiphaga sp.
CGTTCTTCAGGATATCGCGGCGCGCGGTCAGCGCCTGCGTCACCACATCCTTGGCGAGGTTGATCGCCGCGCCCTCGGTCTTGCGCTGCTCCGGCGACATCTTGCCGAGCGTGGAGAGAAGCGCCGAGATCGAGCCCTTCTTGCCGAGCGCGCCAACGCGCACCGCCTCGATGGCGGCCTCATCGGAGGCTCCTGCGATATCGGCGAGAATTTGGGTTTGGAGAGTCTGCAGATCGGACATGAGCGAAACCTCGTTAAGAGAGGTCTACCCCTGCCTCTCCGCCGTCATGCCCGCGCTCGTCGCGGGCATCCACGTTCAGGGCGCTCAGACGTGGATGGCCGGGACAAGCCCGGCCATGACGTCCAAAGCAAACTGCTTCGCAGTATCAGCCTTAAGCCGCGAGCGCGGCCTTGGCCTTCTCGGCAATCGCCGTGAACACCGCGGGCTCGTGGATCGCGAGATCCGACAGCACCTTGCGGTCAACCAGCACGCCAGACTTGGCGAGGCCGTTGATGAACA
The DNA here is from genome assembly GCF_028290785.1 of Tardiphaga sp. Lineage (GTDB taxonomy): Bacteria > Pseudomonadota > Alphaproteobacteria > Rhizobiales > Xanthobacteraceae > Tardiphaga. Next base: position 521 of record NZ_JAQGJD010000011.1, read on the forward strand.
CGCTGTAGGTCATGCCGAGCGGGCGGACGGCAGCGTTGATGCGCTGGATCCACAGCGCGCGGAACGTGCGCTTCTTGCGCTTGCGGTCGCGGAAGGCGTACTGGCCTGCCTTTTCGACGGCCTGCTTGGCGGTGCGGATGGTGTTCTTGCGGCGACCACGGAAACCCTTGGCGGCCTTGTAGACTTTCTTGTGCTTGGCGTGAGCCGTCACACCGCGTTTGACGCGAGCCATGACTGATCTCCTTCAGTTCAAAATGGGAAACAGGATGCCGCGCGGACGCGGCCGTGATGACGTGGCAGCCTAGGCGTTCGGCAAGAAATACTTCTTGATGTTGTCGCCATCGGTCTTGAACAGCACGCGGGTCCCGCGGAGCTGACGAATCTGCTTTTTCGTCCGCTTGATCATTCCGTGGCGCTTGCCGGCGTGGGCGGCCATCACTTTGCCTGTTCCGGTCACGTTGAAGCGCTGTTTAGCGCCCGACTTGGTCTTCAGCTTGGGCATTTGGCTCTCCTATGGCCCGCACGCCTAGTGCGCCCGAGGGGCGCTGCGCCGGCTAAAATGCTCGCTAGAGCGTTGAAAGTGCTCGACTTTTTGCCTCACGGAAGAAGTCAGCACGGGCATCGACACGGCAGCCCTTGATCAGCCGGCCGATGAAGGTTGGGCTTATGGCAGAGCAGGCGCGAATTGGCAACGATTAACGTTGCTTAAGACTCGCCTGGCGTGCGGTCACGCCACACTGGCCGGAATGCGTTTTCGTCCCTATCTGTTGCAGGACAACAAGAACGAAACGCGGGATGACGAAATGGTCAGGAATTCCAGAAAGCAAGCCAAGGCGATTGCCATCAAGCCGGATGCCAAGGCGCTTACCACCTTGAAATGGCTGTTCGCCGCCGCCGGCATCGCCGCCGGCATCGCCGCCGCGATCGCGCTGGCCGGCGCCGCCCATGCCGCCCCGACCCATGACGGCAACTGGAAGGTCACCATCATCACCGAGGCCGGCAATTGCGACCCGGCCTACAGCTACCCGGTCAAGGTTGTTGGCGGCGTGGTCAGCTATGGCGGCGATGGCAGCTTCCAGATTTCGGGCAAGGTGGCGGAGGCCGGTACCGTCAGCGTGGCCATTACTCGCGGCGAGCAGCGCGCCGACGCCAGCGGCAAGCTCGCCGGCAATTCCGGCAGCGGCCAGTGGACCGGAAAATCGTCCACCACCGCCTGCAGCGGCCGCTGGGAAGCGTTGCGCGAAGGCTAAGCTCTGTTGTTCCGGAGCGCGGGCGGCGCAGCCGACCGCGAACCTCAGCCACTCCAATTGGAGTGGCGGGGAACCTCGTACTGTTCTGAACATCTCACGATTCCGGGTTCGCTCGGACTTCGTCCTCGCGCCCCGGAATGACGGGCAAGAAAAAGGCCCGCCAGGAAACTGACGGGCCGAAATCTTTTCAGGGGTGGCAATTCGCGATCAGCGCGGCGCCAGAACCATCACGACCTGGCGGCCTTCAAAGCGCGCATCCTGTTCGACCTTGGCGTATTCGGCGACGTCCGCCTTCACCTTGTCGAGCAGCTTGGTGCCGATTTCCTGATGCGCCATTTCACGTCCGCGATAGCGCAGGGTGATCTTCACCTTGTCGCCTTCTTCAAAGAAGCGCTGCATCGCGCGCATTTTCACTTCGTAGTCATGATCGTCGATCATCGGCCGGAGCTTGATCTCCTTGATCTCGACAATCTTCTGTTTCTTGCGGGCCTCCGCGGCCTTTTTCTGGGCCGAATACTTGAACTTCCCGTAGTCCATGATCTTGCATACGGGCGGACTGGTATTGGGCGAAATCTCGACCAGATCCATGCCGGCTTCCATCGCCATCTTGATGGCGGTGATCGTTTCGACGTTGCCATGGTTCAGGCCCGTCTGATCGATCAGCTGGATCTCGTGGTTGCGAATTTCATCGTTGGTGCGCGGCCCGTCTTTTGTTGCGGCGGGCGGGGCTCTGTTGGGACGGCGAATGGGTAACTCTCCAATGTTGTGAAGGAAGCGCGCAGTGTGACGGAATAAGGGGTTTTGAGCAAGCAAACTCACGCAGTACGCGGCAAATCACTCGAATACAGGGTGTTCTGCCTCCGGCGGCGCCAAAAGCGCGCCGGATAGGGCGGATGCAGCCGACATAGAGCCGGATTGGCCGTTGCGCAAGCGGCGAGCACCGCGAAACGCACTGCAGCATCGGCGTTGACGGCCGCGATCTGCTCAATCAAACAGCAGATCCAGCGAGGTTTGTTTCATGAGCATAACGGTTTCGAGCGGCCCGACCTTCATCGACGTCGGCCAGGGCGGTGACCTGCGGCGCATCGCGGTGCGTGGCCGCGAGGGTGCCGCGCCCGGCCTGTTCTGGATGAGCGGATTCAAATCCGACATGCAGGGCGGCAAGGCGCTGGCGCTCGACGCCTGGGCAGCGGAGCACGGCCGTGCCTGCGTGCGGTTCGACTATTCCGGTCATGGCGAGTCCGGCGGCGCGTTCGTGGACGGCACCATCGGCCGCTGGCTCGAGGACAGCCTCGCGGTGTTCGACGCGGCCTGTCAGGGCCCGCAGGTGGTGATCGGCTCGTCGATGGGCGGCTGGATGGCGCTACTGCTGGCGCGCGCGCTGGCCCGCCGCGGCACGGTGGGACGCGCCACGCTGAAGGGTCTCGTGCTGATCGCGCCGGCGCCGGATTTTACGGAAGAATTGATGTGGAAAGGATTTTCGCCGGAGGCTCGCGAGCAGATCGAGACCACGGGTGTCTGGATGCGACCGTCCGAATACGGCGAGCCCTATCCGATCACGCGCCAACTGATCGAGGAGGGCCGCAACCACTTGCTGCTCGGCGGCGCCATCGATCTCGGCTGCCCGGTACGCATCCTGCAAGGCCGGCAGGATCCGGACGTGCCGTGGCGGCATGCCTTCAGATTGGCCGAACGATTGCCCAGCGACGATGTCGTGCTGACGGTGATTCCCGACGGCGACCACCGGCTCTCGCGTCCGCAGGATCTGGCCAGGATTATCGCGGCGGTGAGTGAGTTGTCGGAGGCGTAACTCCCGGCCGTCATTGCGAGGAGCCCTTGCGACGAAGCAATCCAGCTCTTACGGCGTTTACCGCTTTCTGGATTGCCGCGTCGCTTCGCTCCTCGCAATGACGGCTGTAGGGCCTGCGTTCCATCCGTCCTATGCGATGGCGTCGCTCCATTCATTGCGAACGCCTGCATCGGTCTCTGCGCTCGCCGCGATAGCCATGCGCGCTTGAAATTCATTTACTGGCCCCAATTCCGACAGAGCCCACACCGCCGCGCCGCGCACCAACGCGCTGTCGTCGTCGAGTAGTCGCTCCACTTCACGCACCAGCGTCGCATCCCCTGAGTTTCCTATCGCGATCAGCACATTGCGAATGAACCTGTCGCGACCGATCCGCTTCACCGGCGACTTCGTGAACATCGCGCGAAACTGCGCATCATCCAGCCTCGACAACTCCCCCAGTCCCGGTGCGCGCAGCTCATCGCGCGCCGCGAGTTTGATCTCGCGGCCTGCTTGCGCGAACTTGTTCCACGGGCATGCGGCGAGGCAATCGTCGCAGCCATAGATGCGGTTGCCGATGGCCTTGCGGAATTCGCGCGGGATCGGCCCCTTGTTCTCGATCGTCAGATAGGAAATGCAGCGCCTTGCGTCGAGCTGGTACGGCGCCGGAAACGCCGCGGTGGGGCAGATATCGAGGCAGGCCTGGCACGAGCCGCAGTGATCGGCCACGGCTGCATCGCGCGGCAGCTCCAGCGTGGTGAAGATCGCGCCGAGGAACAGCCACGAGCCGAATTCGCGCGACACCAGATTGGTATGCTTGCCCTGCCAGCCCAGGCCCGCCGCCTGCGCCAGCGGCTTCTCCATGACGGCGGCGGTATCGACGAATACTTTCACGTCGCCGCCGGCCTGCGCGATCAGCCAGCGCGCCAGCAGCTTCAAGCGCTTCTTGATCAGGTCGTGATAGTCGTCGCCCTGCGCATAGACCGAGATCGCCGCGTTCGACCGCTGCGCCAGAATTGCCAGCGGATTTTCATCGGGGCCGTAATTGACGCCGAGCATGATCACCGAGCGCACGTCGGCCCACATTACCTTCGGGTCGGCGCGGCGGCCGGGGTTGTCGGCGAGCCAGTCCATCTGACCATGCGCACCGGCGGCAAGGAACGCATCCAGCCGCTCGCGCACGCCGGTAATGGCATCGGGGTCGGTGATCCCCAGCGAGTCGAAGCCGAGTGCGCGGGCCTCGCGTGCGAGCGAGTCTTTCAGAGATGTTGTGGCGATGTCCGTCACGTGGCCAATGCTCTGGCTTGTCCCGGACGCGGTGCGGCATTCTTCATGCCGCTCCGCAGAGCCGGGACCTTCGCGAACGCCGGCGATTTTGACGGCCCCGGCTCTGCGAAGCGATACTGCGTATCGCATCGCGTCCGGGGCAAGAAACTCACGCGACGATGACCGTGTATCAGAAATCCAGATCCACATAGGTCCGCGACGCCGGCACGCCGGCCAGCCATTCGCTCAGCAGCGGGCGGAACGACGGGCGGGATTTCACCCGCGCGTACCACGCCTTTGCCGCGTCGTCCTCGCTCCATGGCACGTCGCCCAGATAATCGATCGCGGACAGATGCGCTGCCGCGACCAGGTCCGCATAGGTCGGCCGGTCGCCGGCGAGAAAATTTCGCGTTCGTGCCAGCCATCCGATATAGGCCAGATGATAGCGCACATTGGCGGTGGCCGCGCGAATCACCTCCATCGCTGGCGCTCCGCCGCCGTCTTCCTCGCTCATGAAGCGCTTGTAGATGCGCTCGTTGACCAGCGGGCCCGAGGCTTCCTCGAAAAATTTCTCGTTGAACCAGGCCATCAGCCGGCGCACCTCGATACGCTCGGCCATCGCCACCGGTAGCAGCCGGCGGTCGCGCATCGCCGGGCCATGGGTCTCGTCGAGGTATTCGGCGATGATGGCGGCGTTCGGAATCGGCGGAAAACCGTCGGTCAGCAATACCGGCGTGGTTCCCGCCGGGTTGAGCGCCAGAAACGCCTCGCGACGGTCCCATGTGCGCTCTTCCACCAGCTTCACGTCGAGCCCGTACTCGCCAAGGACAAGGCGGACGAAGCGCGACTGGGGGCAGAACGAGTGGTGGTAGAGGGTGTACATGAGGGCCTTGATAGTTATGCGGTCGTTAACAAAACGTCTCGTTTTGACAAATGCGGGATGGCTCAACCGCGCGGGCCAAACTAGCGAAGCGCGCGTGCGAGGCAACCCGCGATGACTATTTTTTGCGATTGCGGCAGTGCGGGGAATAGGCGAGAAGAACCCGGCTTTTTCAGGCCGGGCGGCGATTCAGAACGGACCAACAGCATGATGTCTGATGCAATCAGAGCCGTGATCCTCGGCGTCGTCGAGGGCGTCACCGAGTTCCTTCCGGTTTCCTCGACGGGACATCTGCTGCTGGCGGAACGTTTCTTTGATCTCGGCGAGGACAGTTTCTGGAAGAGCTTTGCGGTCCTGATCCAGCTTGGTGCCATCCTCGCCATCCTGGCGCTGTATTTCGGCAAATTGTGGCATATCGCGCAGGGCCTGTTCAGCGGCAATCCCGAGGCGCGCCGCTTCGTGATCGGCGTGCTGGTGGCTTTCCTGCCGGCGGCGGTGCTCGGCGCCGCGCTTGGCGGCTTCATCAAGGGCTACCTTTTCAATCCGTGGGTGGTGTGTTTCTCGCTGATCGTCGGCGGCGCCGTCCTGCTGTGGATCGATCAGCTCGATCTCAACCCGGTCTATCACGACGCCACCACGTTTCCGCTGCCGATGTATCTCAAGATCGGCTTTGCGCAGTGCGTGGCGATGATCCCGGGCGTGTCGCGCTCCGGCGCCACCATCGTCGGCGCGATGTTGCTCGGCGCCGAGAAGCGCGCGGCGGCGGAGTTCTCGTTCTTCCTGGCGATCCCGACCATGGCCGGCGCGTTCGTCTACGATCTCTACAAGAGCCGCGCCGATCTCTCGATGGATCACGGGCTGATCATTGCGATCGGCTTCGTGGTGTCGTTCATCACCGCCATCGTCGTGGTGAAGAGCTTTCTGGGCTACGTCACCCGCCACGGTTTTGCGCTGTTCGCGTGGTGGCGCGTGATCGTCGGCACGCTCGGCCTGATCGCGCTGGCGCTGGGATACTGAGGCCCGCAACAAACTCCGTGTCGTCCCCGCGAAGGCGGGGACCCATAGCCACGGTAGTCGAAGAAGAAAATCGGGCGTAAGCCGCCGCGTGTTAGCCGGTACGACAGCGTGTATGGGTCCCCGCCTTCGCGGGGACGACCTCCGAGAAGCCTAGGCTCAATGCGCGCCGTTATGCGCGAACTGGCCGGTCGCGCGATACATCCAGAGATATTGCGGGGCGATGGCTTCCAGCGAATCCGGTGCGATGCCGAGGCCTTCCAGCGTCAGCCCGGCCGCCTTGGCGGCTTCCGACACCACGTTATCGACGCGCAGCAGCGCCACCTGGTCCGGGGTCAGCTTCAGCGCGCCCGGTGCGAATTGCAGCACCATAGCTTGCAGCTTGGCGATTCCGAACGGCACCGGCAAAAGCGTCCGCTTGCGCTCGATGGTGGCGAGGATGATTTCGACGATCTCGCGCATGGTCAGCACTTCCGGCCCGCCCAGCTCGTAGGTCGCGCCGGCCTTCGTCTTGCCATCGACGGCGTCGGCCACGGCGGTGGCGACATCGCCGACATAGACCGGCTGCATTTTGGTGTCGGCGCCGAACAGCGGCAGCACTGGCGCGATCCGGGCAAGGCTGGCGAATCGATTGGTGAACTGGTCCTCGGGGCCGAACACCACCGAAGGCCGCAGGATGGATGCCGACGGCACCGCCGCGCGCACGGCCTGCTCGCCGGCGGCCTTGGCGCGGGCATAGCCCGATTCGGAGTTCTCGTCGGCGCCGATCGCCGAAACATGCACCATGCGGGCGCCGACCTCGGCAGCGGCCTGGGCGATGGCGGCCGCGCCCTGCGCCTGTACGGCGTCAAAACTCTGCTTGCCGCTTTCGGTCAGGATGCCGACCAGGTTGACCACGATCGAGGCGTCGCGAATCGCGGCCTTGATCGAGGCGGGATAGCGCAGATTGGCCTGAACCGCGTGGATCTGGCCGACCTTGCCGAGCGGCTGCAGGTGTCCGGCCAGCTCCGGCCGCCGCACCGCGACGCGAACCCGGTAATCGCGCTTCACCAGCGCGCGAACCACGTGCCGCCCGAGGAAGCCGGATCCGCCGAAAACCGTGACGAGGGTGTCGATGGGCGCAGCCATGGATCAGTTCCTTGAAGTCAGTCCGAACGGACAAATTGCATGCAATTGGGCTGTTTCGCGATACGCCAACGGGGGTGAGCTGTACAGCGGATTTGGCCGGCGTCGAAGCAATTTGACAAGCGCTTCCGCGATCCCTACTAACCGCCTCCATGCCCCCCGTGGCATGCCCAGGTGGCGGAATTGGTAGACGCGCTGGCTTCAGGTGCCAGTGGCTTAACGGCCGTGGAGGTTCGAGTCCTCTCCTGGGCACCATGCCCGTTCTGGCCCTTCGGGGCCTCGCGGGTTTGGCGCCTTCTCCTTTGAAGACAAATCGCCTTACACTTGTCGTCGGAGGCTCTCTGCTTGACCAACCATCTGCATCAGGGCGATCTGCCCGACGGTCTCGATCTCGGCCCGGCCGTGGCGATCGATTCGGAGACCATGGGCCTGCGTCTGGGGCGCGATCCCCTGTGCGTCGTGCAGCTCTCGGCCGGCGACGGCGACGCCCACGTCGTGCAGATGACGCGGCCGGGCTATGACGCCCCCAATCTGAAGCGCCTGCTCGCCGATCCGGCGGTGCTGAAGATTTTCCACTTCGGCCGTTTCGACATCGCCATGCTGCTCAACCACCTGGGCGTGCTGACCGCGCCGGTCTACTGCACCAAGATCGCCTCGCGCCTGGCTCGCACCTACACCGACCGTCACGGGCTGAAGGACGTCACCCGCGAACTGCTCGGCATCGACATTTCTAAAGCTCAGCAGAGTTCGGATTGGGGCTCCCCCTCGCTCAGCCAGGACCAGTTGAACTATGCGGCGAGCGATGTGCTCAACCTGCATTCCCTGCGCGGGCGGCTGGACGAGATGCTGGCGCGCGAAGGCCGCGCCGAACTCGCCCAGGCCTGTTTCGACTTCCTGCCGATGCGCGCCAAGCTCGACCTCGCCGGCTGGGACGAGATCGACATCTTCGCTCACGCTTGACCTGACACCGGCGCAAGGCGTCTTGAACCCATGGCGACCGCGACCGACAGCAAGGGCCCGATGCAGCGCTGGAGCGCCCGCTCGCGTCGCGTGGCCCTATCGCGCAAGCTGCTGCCCGCCCTGATCGCCGCCATCGTCGTGACCATGGGCGGCTGGATCCTCTATCGCACCCTGGCGCCCGGCCAGCTGCT
>NZ_JAQGJD010000033.1 GCF_028290785.1 Tardiphaga sp.
TCACCCACGGCCAGGAGGACGCGCTGGTGCACTGGTGCCAGACCAAGGGGCTGACCGCCAGGCCGCTGGCGCTGGTCGGCTATGGCGACGAGGAAGAAGAGGAAGCGTTGCCGCCCGGCGAAAGCGCGGACGCATGAACCGCTTCGCCGAACTGCTCGATCGCCTCGCCTACGAGCCCGGCCGCAACAACAAGCTGCGGCTGATCACGAGCTATTTTCGCGAGACGGATGATCCCGACCGCGGCTATGCGCTGGGGGCGCTGACCGGCGCGCTGTCCTTCAAGCACGCCAAGGCGGGATTGATCCGCGACCTGATCGCCTCGCGCGCCGATCCGGTATTGTTCGCGCTGTCGTATGACTATGTCGGCGACCTCTCCGAGACGGTGGCGCTGATGTGGCCGAAGTCGGAGCTGCCGGCAGCTCACAACAACCCGCCGCCGCCGACGCTCACCGAAGTCGTCACCACGCTGCGCACCCTCGGCAAGGCCGAACTGCCGGCGCAACTGACACGCTGGCTCGACGAACTCGACGAGACCGGGCGCTGGGCGCTGCTCAAGCTGGTCACCGGCAGCATGCGGATCGGCGTGTCGGCGCGGCTGGCGAAGACGGCCGCCGCCGCGCTCGGCGACAAGGATGCGCACGACGTCGAGCTGATGTGGCCGGGGCTGGCGCCGCCCTATCCGGAGCTGTTTGCTTGGCTCGAGGGTCGCGCGGAAAAACCGGTCAATCTGGATCCGGCGCCATTCCGCCCGGTGATGCTGGCGCACGCCATCGAGGACAGCGACTTCGCCAACCTCGATGCCAACGACTTCGTCGCCGAATGGAAATGGGACGGCATCCGGATCCAGGCGGTGAGTGGGCTCGACGACCACGGCACCATCGTCGCGCGACTCTATTCGCGTACCGGCGAGGACATTACCAAAAGCTTCCCGGATCTGGTGCCGAGCCTGCGGCTGCCCGGCGCGATCGACGGCGAGTTGCTGGTGCTCCGCGAAGGGCGCGTGCAGTCGTTCAACGTGTTGCAGCAGCGATTGAACCGCAAGGTCGTCTCGCCAAAACTCATCAAGGACTATCCAATCCATCTGCGCGCCTATGACCTGCTGAGCGACGGCGAGGCCGACCTGCGCGAACTGCCGTTTGAAGCGCGGCGCGCCAAGCTGGAAACATTCGTCAAGCAGCTCGACGATCCCCGTATCGATCTGTCCGAACAAATCCCGTTCGACGACTGGGAGACGCTGACCGCCGCGCGCGCCGATCCCGCCAGCGCCGGTGTCGGCGAGGACGCCGAGGCAATCGAAGGCGTGATGCTGAAGCGACGCGACTCCACCTACCTGCCGGGACGCCCGAAGGGCCAGTGGTGGAAATGGAAGCGCGACCCGCACATCATCGACGCCGTGCTGATGTATGCGCAGCGCGGCCACGGCAAGCGCTCGTCGTATTATTCCGACTACACCTTTGGGGTCTGGACCGCGACCGAAACCGGCGACCAGTTGGTCCCTGTCGGCAAGGCGTATTTCGGCTTCACCGATGAAGAGCTTTTGCAAATCGACCGCTTCGTTCGTCGCAACACCACCGAGAAATTCGGCCCGGTGCGGCACGTCACGCATGAACCTGACAAAGGGCTCGTACTCGAAGTCGCCTTCGAAGGCCTGGCACGGTCGACCCGTCACAAATCCGGCGTGGCGATGCGCTTCCCGCGCATCAGCCGGCTGCGCTGGGACAAGCCGCCCGCTGAGGCCGACCGGCTGGAGACGCTGGAGCGGATGTTGAAGGCGGAGGCCACAATTGCGCCCGCCGCCGCTGCCAGTGATTGACGGCAGCCGGCAGGTTCCCCATCTGACGTGGCATGCTATGATCGCGAGCGATTTCGCGCGCAGGAGACGACGATGCAGAACGATGTCCGGGATGTTCCGGCGACCCAGGACGGCCTGTCGCGGTTTCTCGGCGGCTCGCCGCTGGCGGTGCTGGGCCGGCTGATCCTGCTGTCGATCCTGGTCGGCGTGGTGCTGGCCGCGATCGGCTTCGATCCCTGGAACATCGTCACCAGCATTCGCCGCCTGTTCCAGTGGGTTTACGACCTCGGCTTCGACGCCATCAACGGGCTGTGGCGCTATTTCCTGCTCGGCGCCGTGATCGTGGTGCCGATCTGGCTGATCTCGCGGATGCTCAGCGCGCCGCGCGGTCGCTAGCCACCGTTGCACTCGATCTCTGCGACATCCCCGCTCCGCGTCGGCCACATCAGCGTCTTCGCCATCGCCGGTCCGGCGATGCTGGCGAATCTCACCACGCCGCTGCTCGGCATCGTTGCCACGGCCGCCATTGGCCGGCTCGGCGATTCGCATCTGCTGGGCGGCGTGGCGCTGGCCTCGGTGGCGTTCGACTGCATCTTCTGGCTGTTCGGCTTTTTGCGGATGGCCACGGTGGCGTTCACCGCGCAGGCGCTCGGCGCCTGCGACCGGGTCGAACTGCGCGCCATCCTGTTGCGCGCACTGCTGCTCGGCGCCGCCGTCGGCCTGACGCTGATTGCGCTCCGCACGCCGCTGGCCTCTGCGGTGTTCGGCATCATGGGCGGCAGCGAAGCGGTCACCTCGGCTGCGCGAGAGTACTTCTTCATCCGGCTGTGGTCGGCGCCGCTGATGCTGGGCAATTACGTCATTCTCGGCTGGCTGGTCGGCCAGGCCCGTACTGGCATCGCGCTGGCGCTGCAGGTCGGCATCAACCTCATCAACATGGCGCTGACGGCGTTTCTCGTGCTGTCCGCCGGCAAGGGCGTCGCCGGCGCCGCCATCGCCACAGTAAGCGCCGAAGTCATCGGCTTCGCCGCCGGCCTGATCGCCGTATGGCTGCTGCTGGCCGGCAATTTTCGCGTGCCCCGCCACATCCTGTTCGACCGCGCCCGGCTGCTGCGGCTGTTTGCGGTCAACCGCGACATCATGATCCGCACCGCCGCGCTGATCGCGGCGTTCCTGTTCTTTACCGCGCAGGGCGCGCGTGCCGGCGACCTGACGCTAGCGGCCAATGCGGTGCTCAACAATTTCCTGATGATCGGATCGTTCTTCCTCGACGGCCTCGCCAACGCCGCCGAGCAGCTCTGCGGCCAGAGTTTTGGCGCCCGCAACCGGGTCGAATTCGATCGCGCCGTCAAACTCGTGCTGGGCTGGAGCTCGGCCTTCGGCCTCGCCGTCACACTGCTGTTCGTGGTGTCCGGCGATGCGCTGATCGACCTCATCACGACCAGCCCGGAGGTGCGCCTCGCCGCACGCGAATTCATGTGGCTGGCGGCACTGGCGCCGGCCTGCGGCGTGCTCGCCTATGTCTTTGACGGCATCTTTATCGGCGCGTCCTGGGCGCGCGACATGCGCAACCTGATGCTGGTGGCGCTCGCCACCTATCTCGCGGCGTTCTACCTGCTCATGCCGCTCGGCAATGCCGGGCTGTGGATCGCGTTCCTGATCTTCCTGCTGGCGCGCGGTGGATTTCAAGCGCTGCGCTACCCGACACTGGTGCGGGCGTCGTTCGGGTAGTCCCCGTCATTGCGAGGAGCCCTTGCGACGAATCAATCCAGCCCTTTCTGCGCGTGGGGCTTGCTGGATTGCCGCGTCGCTTCGCTCCTCGCAATGACGGCGCTCACACCGGCCAGTCTTCCGCCGTGATCGTGGCGGCGTCGGCGCCGACGATTTCCGACAGCGAGTCGCGGCCGGTGCGCAGCAGCGTCGAGACCAGGTCGGCCTTGATGCTGTCGACCAGGCCGAGGCCCTTGTAGATCAGCGATGAATAGAGCTGGATCAGGCTGGCGCCGGCGCGGATCTTGGTCAGCGCTGCGCCGCCGGAGTCGATGCCGCCGACGCCGATCAACGGAAACGCGCCTTCCGCCCGCACATAGGTCTCCGCCACCATCCGGGTCGATAGCCGGAACAGCGGCCGTCCGGACAGCCCGCCCTGCTCCTTCTGCCGCGTCTGCTCACGCAAGGTCGGCGGCCGGCCGATGGTGGTGTTGGCGACGATCATGCCATCGACGCCGCGCGACCGCGCGATATGCACGGCGTCGTCGAGGTCAGCGAGGCTGAGATCGGGCGCGATCTTCAGCAGCACCGGGGAATCGCCGGCGTGTTTGCGCACCCGCTCGCGGGCGTCGATCACCCGCGCCAGGAGATCGTCGAGCGCCGTCGCCTGCTGCAGGTTGCGCAGGCCGGGCGTGTTCGGAGACGACACATTGACGGTGAAATAGCTCGCCACCGGCGCGAAGGTTTCGATCAGCCGCACGTAGTCGTCGATGCGATCGACGGAATCCTTGTTGGCCCCGACATTGACGCCGACGATGCCGCCGTTGTGGGCGCGGGCCGCGAGCCGGCGCAATGCGGCGTCGGCGCCGTCATTGTTGAAGCCCATGCGGTTGATGACGGCCTCGTCGCGCTCCAGCCGGAACAGCCGCGGGCGCGGATTGCCAGCCTGCGGCTTCGGCGTCACGGTGCCGACCTCGGCAAAGCCGAAACCCAGCCGCAGCAGCGCGTCCGGCACCTCGGCGTTCTTGTCGAAACCGGCGGCGATGCCGATCGGGTTCGGAAAGTTCAGCCCGAACGCCCGCACCGCCAGTTTTGGATCGTCCGGCCGCGGCCGCGCCGGCGGCAGCAGCCGCAGCCCGCGGATCGCCAGGCGATGCGCATCCTCGGGATCGAGCAGGCGCAGCATCGGCAGGGAAAAAGCGTCGAAGGCACGGATCACAATGGCAGCTCCGGAAGGTCGTGGCCGCCGTCAGAACGCGCCCGCAGGTCGAGCACCGCGGTGACGGCGCCGAGGTCGAGTTCGCCATAGAGATGCGGAAACATATCGCCGCCGCGGGAGGGCTCCCAGCGCAGCGCGTCGTCGCCGAGTGCGTCGGCGTCCACCGCGATCAGGAACAGTCCGGTCTGGCCGAAGTAATGCTTCTTCACGGTTTCGGCGAGTTGCTCCGCCGTGGAAAAATGGATGAAGCCGTCGCGGGCATCATCCGCGCTGCCGCGATAGGTGCCCTGTCGCTCGGCCTCGCGCCAGTTGGAGGCGGGACAGATTTTATAGATGGTGCGCACCCGCCCCGACTTCCTGCTTGTTGTTCAAAATTGCCGCGGACGCTTTTCAGGTCTACGGCCGACCGTATCGGCGCCGTCCGCCCACTTCAAGGCCGCTATTTTTTGCAAATACCCCGTTGCGCAACTGGCGCAACTACGGCAATAATTCCTAGATTTTGCCGCACTTCACCGCCCGACCGCATTTCCCGGGCCAAAGGGATTCGAAACCCATGCTGTCACACGCCCAGATCTGGGGTGCCCTCGACAAACTTGCCGAACGCAACGGCATGTCGGCCTCCGGCCTTGCCAAGAAGGCGGGGCTCGATTCCACCACCTTCAACAAGTCCAAGCGCATCACCAATGACGGCCGCCAACGCTGGCCATCGACGGAGTCGGTGTCCAAAGCGCTGGCGGCGACCAATGTCACCATCGACAGTTTCGTCAACCTGATCGAAGGCACCAAGCGCATCGTGCAGTCGGTGCCGCTGCTCGGCTTCGCCCAGGCCGGCCATGGCGGCTACTTCGATGACGCCGGCTTCCCCGCCGGCAGCAAGGGCTGGGACGAGATCGGCCTGCCCTCGGTCAACGACGAGCACGCCTACGCGCTGCAGATTTCCGGCGATTCGATGAAGCCGGCCTATCGCGACGGCGACATCATCGTGGTGTCGCCCGGCGCCCAGATCCGCAAGGGCGACCGCGTCGTGGTCAAGACCAAGGACGGCGAAGTGATGGTCAAGGAATTGAAGCGCCGCACCACCAAGGTGCTGGAGCTGCAGTCGCTGAACCCGAACCACGTCGATCGCAGTTTTCCGGCGGGTGATATCGACTGGATCGCGCGCATCGTCTGGGCGAGCCAGTAGAGAACTCTTCTTCCCTCTCCCCTTGTGGGAGAGGGTGGATCGACCGCGAAGCGGTCGAGACGAGTGAGGGGTGCCGCAAGCGCCGAGCCTAGTCACCCCCTCATCCGCCTTCGCTTCGCGAAGGCACCTTCTCCCACAAGGGGAGAAGGAAGAAGGACCATCGCGCTACGCTGACCGCGCCAGCGCCCCGTCGATCATCGCGATCGCATTGGTCACGCCGTACACCGCAACGAACGAGCCGAAGCGCGGGCCCTTTTCCTGGCCGAGCAGCACCTGGTACAGCATGTTGAACCAGTCAAGCGACACGCCGGGGCGGCCGTCCTTGGCCAGCTTCTTGTGGTCGAGGAACGGTTCGCGGCGGCCGATCTCATAGACCGCGTTCTGGATGTCTTCAGGCGTTGCCTCGGCCGGCAGTTGCGACAGCGCATCGCGCAGATCCTGCAGCGCCACGCGCTCGCCCTCGGTCGGCTCGCGAAACGTCTTGGTCGGCGCGACGAAATCCCGGTAGTAGTTGATCGCATAGCCGACCATGGCATCGAGACGCGGATGGGTTTCCGCTGATACGCCCGGCCGGTAGCGGCGGATGAAGCCCCACAGCGTCTCGGCATTTTCCGCATTGGACGACGATACCAGCGTCAGCAGCAGCTGGAACGTGACCGGCATCTCCGCCACCGGCGGATCGCCGGCATGAATATGCCAGGCCGGATTGGACAGTCGCTGCTTGCCGTCCTGCCGGGCGTAGCCTTCGACGAACTGCTGATACTCGTCGACGTTGCGCGGGATCACGTCGAAGAACAATCGCTTCGCCGCCTTCGGCTCGCGGTACATGAACAGCGACAGCGATTCCGGCGAGGCGTAGCGCAGCCACTCGTCGATGGTCAGGCCGTTGCCCTTCGACTTGGAAATCTTGCCGCCCTTGTCGTCGAGGAACAGCTCGTAGATGAAGCTTTCCGGCGGGGTTCCTGATAGCGCCGAACAGATCTTGCTGGACAGTTTGACGGAGTCGATCAGGTCCTTGCCGGCCATTTCGTAATCGATGCCGAGCGCCGCCCAGCGCATCGCCCAGTCGGCCTTCCACTGGCACTTGACGTTACCGCCGGTGACCGGCGTCTCGACTTCTTCTTGGCTGTCGGGATCGACATAGGTCACCGTGCCGGCGCCGACGTCGCGGCGGATCATCGGCACCTGCAACACCACGCCCGTGGTCTTGCTGATCGGCAGGAACGGCGAGTAAGTGGCGCGGCGATCCGGGCCCAGGGTGGGCAAGATCACATCCATGACCTTGTCGTAGACTGCGAGCATCTTCAGCAGCGTCGCGTCGAAGCGGCCGGAAGTGTAGTAGTCGGTCGACGAGGCGAATTCGTAGTCGAAGCCGAAATGATCTAGGAATGCGCGCAGCCGCGCATTGTTGGCGGCGCCGAACGATCCATGCTCGCTCCCGAACGGGTCCGGAACGCGCGACAGCGGCTTGCCAAGATGCGCGGTCAGCATCTCCTTGTTCGGCACGTTGTCCGGCACTTTGCGCAAGCCGTCCATGTCGTCGGAAAACGCGATCAGCCTTGTCTTGATCTTGTCGTCGGTGAGCACGCGAAAAGCGTGGCGCACCATGGTGGTTCGCGCCACTTCGCCGAAGGTGCCGATATGCGGCAGGCCGGACGGACCGTAACCGGTCTCGAACAGCACCTCGTCTTTCGGCTTCTTCTTCAGCCTGTTGACAATGGCCTTCGCCTGCTCGAACGGCCAGGCGTTGGATTGTTCGGCGAGCGCGCGCAGGTCGCTCGCGCTGGGAAGATCGGTCGTGGACATCAATGGGCCTCCGGGCCGCGGAATTTTAGCTTGAGCATGGTCTTATCCGAAAACCGGTAGCCAAGTTTCGGGACCATGCTCTAGCGGCTGCGCAACCAAATGCCAAACCGCCAGGTCAAGGTGATTTCAGAACGGGCTGATGGAGAAGTAGCGCAGCCACAGGTCGGTGTAGCGGCCTTTTTCCCAGAGCCGGAACAGCGCCCAGTTCAGCGCCTGGCGCAGCGTATCGTTGCCCTTGCGGAC
>NZ_JAQGJD010000041.1 GCF_028290785.1 Tardiphaga sp.
CAGGTCCGCGACGCCGCGCAAAAATGGCTCGACAAGAAGCGTTCGGTCACCGGCTATCTGATCAAGGACACCGCGCCGAAGCGCGAGGAGAAGCGCTCGTGAACATGATCCGCATCACCCGCCGCGCGGCGCTGGCTTTCACCGCAGCTTTTGCCCTGGCCTCGCTGACCTCCGCCCCGTCGCGCGCCGCCGCAAAAATCCAGCACCTGGTATCGCCGGGCGGCATCGAGGCGTGGTTCGTGCAGGACGCCACGGTACCCCTGATCGCGATGGAATACGCGTTCGGCGGCGGTGCGGCGCAGGATCCCGCGGACAAGTCCGGCACCGCCAACATGGTCGCCAGCCTGATGGACGAGGGCGCAGCCGAGCTGGATTCCAAGACCTTCCACGAGCGGCTCGAACGCCGCGCCATCGAACTCAGCTACAGCGCGCAGCGCGACACTTTCCGCGGCTCGCTGCGGATGCTGACGGAAAATCGCGACGAAGCCTTCGACCTGCTGCGGCTGTCGCTCAGCGAGCCGCGCTTCGACGCCGTCGATATCGAGCGCATTCGCGCCCAGATCCTGTCTGGCCTGCGCCGCGAGACCAGCAATCCCGGCTCGATCGCCAGCCGCAAGTTTCTTGAGCTCGCCTTCGGCGACCATCCCTACAGCCGCTCGAGCAACGGAACGCTGACCAGCGTGCCGGCCATCACGGTCGATGATATCAAGGCCTACAAGGGCCGCATCGTCGCCAAGGACACGCTGAAGATCGCGGTGGTGGGCGACGTCGATGCAGCGACGCTCGGCCGACTGCTCGACCAGACCTTTGGCGGATTGCCGGCCAAGGCCAGCCTGGTGCCGGTGCCCGACATCGTCGCCACCAAGCCGCCGCAGAAGTCCTTTGTCACGCTCGACGTGCCGCAGACCGTGGTGACTTTCGGCAGCCCGGGCGTCAAGCGCGACGACCCCAACTTCATGGCGGCCTATATCGTCAACCACATCCTCGGCGGCGGCGGACTGACGTCGCGGCTGTACCGCGAAGTGCGCGAGAAGCGCGGCCTGGCCTATTCGGTGTCCGGCTCGCTGCTGTGGATGCAGCATTCCGGGATCTACCTCGGCAACACCGCGACCCGCGCCGACCGCGCCACCGACACCGTCGATACCGTCACCGCGGAAGTGAAGCGGATGGCGGATGAAGGCCCGACCCAGACCGAGCTCGACGAAGCCAAGTCGTATCTCAAGGGTTCGCAGATGCTGGCGCTCGACACCTCGTCGAAACTCGCCTCCGGCCTGCTGCAGTACCAGCTCGACAAGCTGCCGATCGATTACATCGAGAAGCGCAACGCCGTGGTCGATGCGGTGACGCTGGACCAGGCCAAGGCCGCCGCGAAGAAGCTGTGGGCCGACGGTCTGGTCACCGTCGTCGTCGGCCGCGCCCCACAGGCCGCCGCGATGCCGATCGTGACGGCACCGAAGGCGAACTGAGGCCGCAGCGCTGCGCGCTCTCTGGTCGTGATAGCTACCGCTCTCTCCCCGGTCGTCCCCGCGAACGCGGGGACCCATACGCGCTGGAGAAGAAACAGAAACGCTGTCGCCGCGGCTCTGCCGTTTCACTTTCGCTGAGGGTGGTTATGGGTCCCCGCGTTCGCGGGGACGACATGGAGAGGTCGGCGTGGATCAGGCGGGCGTTGCCCGCCTCACGTCGCGCAGAATCTGCTACACAGGCTCATCTTTCACCCGGTGACCCCATGCTGCGGATTGCGCGTAATCTCTCCATCGACGAGGACGACATCGAGGTGACGTTCGTGCGCGCCTCGGGTCCGGGCGGGCAGAACGTCAACAAGGTCTCGACCGCCGCGCAATTGCGCTTCGACTCAAAGCGCCTGACGATTCCCGAGGACATGGCGATCCGGCTGCGCACGCTGGCCGGCCAGCGCATGACCAAGGATGGCGTGATCGTGATCCACGCCCAGCGCTTCCGCACCCAGGAGCGCAACAAGGCCGATGCCATCGCGCGCCTCACCGAACTGCTGGTGGAAGCCGCCTTCCGCCCGGTGCCTCGCCGCGCCACCAAGCCGACTCTGGGCTCCAAGACCCGTCGCCTGGAAGGCAAGAAGCGCCGCAGCGACGTCAAATCCAAACGTGGCTCGGGCGGCTTCGACGACTGACACCACGTTCTTTGGGACCTGAGCAACAGCCCGCTACTACCACCGTCCGCGTGCCGCGACCTAAGCTCTACAACGGCGAACGGACGTATCCATGATGCGACGCACTTCTACCTCGATCGGATTGGCATTTTGCAGCGCACTGCTGGCGACTGACATCGCCGTCGCGCAGATGGCGCTGCCTGCCGCCAAGCCGCTCGATGAGGCGACCTTATTCAAGCAGCAGTGCGCCACCTGTCACGCCATCAACCTGACCGATCCGCCGCGCCAGGGACCGCCGCTCGCGAAGGTGGTCGGCCGCGAGGCCGGAACGCACGAGGGATTCCTCTATTCGCCGGGGTTGGCGCAGGCGCATTTTGTCTGGGATGAAAGCCGCCTCGACGCCTGGATCACCAATCCGCAAGCGGTGGTCGCCGGCAGCAGCATGGCGTACCGCCAACCAAAACCCGAAGTACGCGCGGCCATCATCAACTATCTCAAGGGACTAAACTGAATGGCCAAGCCTGTGCATTCGATGATCCGCGTTATCGACGAAGCCCGCGCGCTTGATTTCTACGCGCGCGCCTTCGGGCTCGATATCGCCGACCGGCTGGTTTTTCCCGATTTCGCGCTGATCTATCTGCGCCACCCGTCCTCGTCGTTTGAGCTGGAACTGACGGTGAATTTCGACCGCAAGGAGCCCTACGCCATTGGCGACGGTTACGGTCATCTCGCCGTGGTGGTCGATGACGTCGATGCCGAACACGCGCGCTTCGAGCGCGAAAAACTGCTGCCCGGACCTCTGCGCGATTTCAAGCATGACGGCAGCACGCTGGCGCGGTTCTTCTTCGTCAGCGATCCCGACGGCTACAAGATCGAGGTAATCGAGAAGGGCGGACGATTCGGATAGGCGCAACGAACCAAACAATCAAAAATTCCAAGGAGGATACAATGCGAGAAGTCGATCGACGCAGCCAATACAGCCGCCGGATCTTTCTCCAGGGCGCGGCAACCGCAGTACCCGTCGTCGCCGCAGTCGGCGCCGTCGCCATCGAAGATGCCTGGGCCGCCGACGCTACCGCGCTTGCGCCCGCGACCCTGAAAACCATGGTCAAGGTGGCGCGCGATATCTATCCGCACGATTTCCTGGTCGATAGCTACTACATCACTGCAGTCAGGCCGTGGGACGGCAAGGCCGCTGCGGATCCCGCGGTCAAGGCGATGCTGGAGGACGGTGTGCGCCGGCTCGATCAGGATGCCAAGGACCGCCACAAGCTCAACTACGTCCAAGTGCCGTGGGAGGCCGACCGCGTCGCACTGCTGCAGGGCATCGAACAGACCTCGTTCTTCAAGACGCTGCGTGGCGACCTCGTGGTGTCGCTCTACAACCAGGAAGCGCTGTGGCCGAAGTTCGGCTACGAGGGCTCCTCTGCCGAGCACGGCGGCTACATCAAGCGCGGCTTCAACGACATCGACTGGCTGCCGAAGGTCTGACCGGCATCGCGCAGCAAAAAACAGTTGGGAGGATACAGCATGGCCAAATTCGATCTCAATGACGACGGCGTGGTGGTGATCGTCGGCTCCGGCGCCGGTGGCGGCACGCTCGGTAATGAACTGGCGCAGAAGGGCGTCAACGTGGTGATCCTGGAAGCCGGACCGCGCACCGAGATCCAGGACTTCGTCAACAACGAATGGGAAAGCTTCACGCAGCTGGCCTGGACCGACATGCGCACCACGTCGGGCTCATGGCGGGTGGCGAAGGACTTTGCCAACCTGCCGGCGTGGATCGTCAAGTCAGTGGGCGGCTCCACCGTGCACTGGGCCGGCGCGTCGCTGCGCTTCGACGAACACGAGTTCAGGACGAAGAGCACCTATGGCAATTTGCCCGGCGCCAACCTGCTGGACTGGCCGGTGACGCTCAGCGAAATGCAGCCGTGGTACGTCAAGGCCGAAGACAAGATGGGGGTGACCCGCACCAACAACATTCCCGGCCTGCCCGGCAACAACAACTTCAAGGTCATGGAAGCCGGCGCCCGCAAGCTCGGCTACAAGGAGGTCCATACCGGCCGCATGGCGATCAACAGCGAGCCGCGCGACGGTCGCGGATCGTGTCAGCAGATCGGCTTCTGCTTTCAGGGTTGCAAGTCCGGCGCCAAGTGGTCGACTTTGTACACCGAGATTCCGAAAGGCGAAGCCACTGGCAATCTGGAAGTGCGCCCAGGCTGCATGGCGCTGAAGATCGAGCACGACGCCAACGGCAAGGTCACCGCGGTGATCTATGCCGACGAGGTCGGCAAGACCCAGCGCCAGAAGGCCCGCATCGTTGCAGTCGCCGGCAATTCCATCGAGAGCCCGCGCCTGCTGCTCAACAGCGCGTCCAATATGTACAGCGACGGCCTCGCCAACTCCTCCGGCCAGGTCGGCCGCAACTACATGCGGCACATGACGGGCAGCGTCTATGCGGCGTTCGAAAAGTCGGTGCACATGTATCGCGGCACCACCATGGCCGGCATCATCCGCGACGAGGCGCGCCACGATCCGTCGCGCGGCTTCCTCGGCGGCTACGAGATGGAGACGCTGTCGCTCGGCCTGCCGTTCATGGCCGCTTTCCTCAATCCAGGCGCCTGGGGCCGGCCGTTCACCAGCGCCATGGAGCAGTATCCGCGGATGGCAGGGATGTGGCTGGTCGGCGAGGACATGCCGCAGGAAACCAACCGCATCACCCTCGACCCCACAGCGAAGGACAAGTTCGGCATACCGGTCGCCAGCGTGCATTACGACGACCACCCCAACGACGTCGCGATGCGCAACCACGCCTACCGGCAGGGCGCGGCCGTCTATGAAGCGATCGGCGCCACGGTGACCTACCCGACCACGCCCTATCCGAGCACGCATAACATGGGCACCAACCGGATGAGCGCGAAACCGCGGGACGGCGTCGTCAACAAGTTCGGCCAGAGCCACGACATCAAGAACCTGTTCGTCTCCGACGGCAGCCAGTTCACGTCAGGCGCGGCCTGCAACCCGACCCTGACCATCGTCGCGCTGGCGATCCGGCAAGCCGACCACATCGCCGGCGCGATGCAGAGGAAGGATATTTGAGGGAGCCCTTCACCTCTCCTGCTTGCAAGAGGGTGCGGGTGAGCCAGTCATCGTAGGGTGGGCAAAGGCGCCCTTGCGCCGTGCCCACGCGTGTCAGCGCTGAACATAAGGTGCGTGGGTACGCTTCGCTTTGCCCACCTACCATTCCTCGGTCATGCCCGCGCCCTACTCCGCCGCCACCAGCATCTGCGCGCGGCCGTCGAACGCTGCCGGCGCAGTGCGCGAGCGATAGATCAAACACGAGCAGCGCAGCAGCGATGCGAAATTGCTGACCTCGCCGCGGTGGTCGAGCACTTCGTCATGCAGCGTCGTGCAGAATTTCGCCAGGCTCAGGCCCTGCCCCGCGGCGATTTCCTCCAGCGTGTCCCAGAACGACATCTCCAGCCGGATCGAGGTGCAATGGCCACCGATCCGCAACGAGCGGGTCTGCGATTCGTAGTCACGCGACGGCTGGTGGGCGAACAGCGTGCACATGGCGTTTCCTATCGTTTTTAGAGCTTTTCCAAACGATATACCGGGCCACGCGAGGTCACAATATTTTCGCGGTTCCCCGTCTCACGAACGCGGTGCAGCACAACGTGCTGACGTGGTGAAGAAACTGGTGGAGAACGCCATCGACACAGGCGCCACCCGCATCGACATTTTCAGCGACGGCGGCGGATCGGCATCACCGACGACGGCGCCGGCATGACCCACCCCGACCTGTCGCTGTCCGCCGACCGCCACGCCACACATTCCCCGCCGCGTCCGGCGAACGCCGGCGTTCAAACGAAAACGGCTCTCCCTTTCGGAAGAGCCGTGGCGCGCCCGCGCTTGGACCGCGAGCAAACTCAAACTTCAGATCGCGCTAACGTCGTTTGGCCCCTGCCGCGGCATCGCCGGCGGCGTCGAGACCATTTGGCGCCGCGCCAGGCGCCGCATTGCCTGTCGCGCCGGCCGTGCCGCGCGCCGTCCCACCGCTGCCGGAACCCACCGTGCCCTTGGTCGCGGCCCCGGCCTTGGCGCCGGGCGCCTGAGCATTGAGTTCGGTGTCAGCGCCTCCTGCCGCGCCGCCGCGCTGCATGGCGCCGCCCTGTTGCACGGTGCCTCGGGACTGGGTATCCGATGCGGCGCCCTGCGCCAGAACCGGGCCGGCCAGCATGGCCGAAAGCGTAAGGGCGATCGCCGAAGTTCTTACAATCTTCATTCGATTCTCCTGGATGGTCGCACGAGGACGGAGCCGCAGAATGTTGCGCCGCCCGCATGTTGCGGAGCCATCGATCGCACGAACCTATGCCGCGAGCGACGCAGGACCATGGAAGCCCCGGCGTGTGTTCGCAGTTGAGACACAGCGCGGTCATTTCGCGACGATCTTGCGGAAACCGCCGCATATGCGGCAGGCACCGATGCGGAAACAACGGGGAGAGATCGCCCGTGACCCTCCCGCCGCCCGGCAAAATCACCTAAATTAGCGCTCCATCGCCTGAGTCCCATTTATGCCCGTCCGCCAGCTCCCCGAAACCATTGTCAACCGCATCGCCGCCGGCGAGGTGGTGGAGCGGCCGGCCAGCGTGGTGAAGGAGCTGGTGGAGAACGCGATCGATGCCGGCGCCACCCGCATCGATATTTTCAGCGACGGCGGCGGCCGGCGGCGGATCGGCATCACCGACGACGGCGCCGGCATGACTCATGCCGACCTGTCGCTGGCCACCGACCGCCACGCCACCTCCAAGCTCGACGACGAGGACCTGCTGTCGATCCGCACGCTGGGTTTTCGCGGCGAGGCGCTGCCCTCGATCGGCTCGGTGGCGCGGCTCGGGATCACCACGCGGCATGCCTCCGAGCCGCACGCCTGGTCGCTCAATGTGGACGCCGGCGACAAGTCCCCGATCATGCCTGCAGCGCTCAGCCAGGGCACTCGCGTCGAGGTCAGCGATCTCTTCTATGCGACGCCGGCGCGGCTGAAGTTTCTCAAGACCGACCGCACCGAGGCCGAGGCGATCCGCGAAGTGGTGCGTCGGCTGGCGATGGCGCGGCCGGACATCGCTTTCTCGATGGCCGGCGAGGAACGCGCGCCGGTGACCTGGGCCGCGGCCCTGCCCGGCCCGGCCGGGCAATTGACCCGGCTCGGCGATATTCTCGGACCGGAGTTCAGGCTCAGCGCCATCGAAGTTCGCGCCGAGCGCGAAGGCGTCGTGGTCGAAGGCTTCGCCGCCGCGCCGTCGCTGACCCGCGCCAATGCGCTCGGGCAATACCTGTTCGTCAACGGCCGTCCGGTGCGCGACAAGCTGATCATCGGCGCGGTGCGTGCCGCCTTTTCCGATTATCTGCCGCGCGACCGCCATCCAGTGGTGGCGCTGTTCGTGACGCTGGACCCGCAGGAGGTCGATGCCAACGTGCATCCCGCCAAGACCGAGGTACGCTTCCGCAATGCCGGGCTGGTGCGCGGGCTGATCGTGCATGCGCTGAAAGAGGGCCTCGCCCGCGAAGGCCGTCGCACCGCCGCCAATAGCGACGGCGCGGTGCTGGACTCGTTCCGCCCGAATTTTGCGCCGAACTTTCCGCCACGCCCGAATGCCAACTGGGACTGGCGGCGCTCGCCGTCGTATCCCGCGGCGTACCCGACAGGCCCGATGCCGGGCTTCGACGGCTCGGCGGCGCTGGCCGAACCCGGCCAGGCGGCGTTCGATGTCGGCACGCCGACCGCGGATGTGCGCTTCGAGGCGGCGCCGAACAACGACCTGATCGATCGTCCGCTCGGCGCCGCGCGGGCGCAATTGCACGAGAACTACATCGTGTCGCAGACCCGCGACGGCATGATCGTGGTCGATCAGCATGCCGCCCACGAGCGCATCGTCTATGAGCGGCTGAAGGCATCTATTGCCGCCAACGGCGTGCAGCGCCAGCTACTGCTCATCCCGGAGATCGTCGAGATGGACGAGGCCACCGTCGAGCAACTGCTCGACCGCGCCGAGGAACTGGCGGGCTTCGGCCTCGCAATCGATTCATTCGGCCCGGGGGCAGTCGCGGTGCGCGAGACGCCGTCTTTGCTGGGCAAGACCAACGCCGGCTCGCTCTTACGCGACCTCGCCGAGCACATGGCGGAATGGGACGAAGCGCTGCCGCTGGAGCGACGCCTGATGCACGTCGCCGCCACCATGGCCTGCCACGGCTCGGTGCGCTCGGGGCGGCGGCTGAAGCCGGAAGAGATGAACGCGCTGCTGCGCGAGATGGAAGACACGCCGAACTCCGGCCAGTGCAACCACGGCCGCCCGACCTATGTGGAGCTGAAGCTCAGCGACATCGAGAAGCTGTTCGGACGGCGCTGACCCGTAGGGTGGGCAAAGGCGCACTTGCGCCGTGCCCACCATCTTCCTCGCGGAAACGTGGTGGGCACGCTTCGCTTTGCCCACCCTACGATCGCATCACATCTGATACTTCGCATCCCGATCCAGCAGTTCGATGGAAATCCCCAGCGGCCCGCGGATGAAGCACACCCGCACGCCCGGACGGATCGTGGTCGGCTCCTTGGTGAACACCACGCCCTTGGCCTTCAGCGAATCTGCGACGGCATCGATGTCCTTCACCGACAGGCCGATATGATCGAGACCCTGATACGGCGTCACCGGCGGCGGGTTGACGCTGCTCGGGGCGTCGGCCAGAAAAATGATGCCGCCGCCGAGCTTGATATCGGTCCGCGCGGCTCCGCGCACGATCTCGGCGCCGAGAATATCGGCGAACCACTGCGCCATCGCCTCGACGTCGGGCGTGCGGATATGGACGTGGTCCCACGTGTAG
>NZ_JAQGJD010000098.1 GCF_028290785.1 Tardiphaga sp.
GGTTATTCCGGCAGCATGACCATCGAGTTGCAGCGGGGCGATATCAAGAAGCCGTTGAATAACATCGAGGACACGGCGAAGCGGCGGGAGGGCTCAGCGCCGTCCGTTCCCCGGACGCGGTGCAGCGCGCGGCGCTTGCCGCATGGTGCTCCGCAGAGCCGGGGTCGTCCCAAGCGCCGGAGGTCGTTGCGGTCCCGGTTCTGCGCAGCAGCGCAAGGGCGCTGCAGTAGTCGTAGGATGGGTTGAGCCCCCGGCGAAACCCATCGGCGGGAGTGATGGGTTTCGCAAGGGCCTCAACCCATCCTACGAAATCGCCCCTAGCCCCGCCCGCGATACGGCGCGACGCCTTGTTCGGGGATCCATAGGCCCTTGGGCACTTTGCCGGTCTGCCAGAACACGTCGATCGGGATGCCGCCGCGCGGGTACCAGTAGCCGCCGATGCGCAGCCATTTCGGCTTGATCTCGGCCGCGATGCGCTTGCCGATGGAGACGGTGCAGTCCTCGTGGAAGGCGCCGTGGTTGCGGAACGAGGCGATATAGAGTTTCAGCGATTTCGACTCCAGCAGCCACTGGCCGGGCACGAAGTCGATCATCAGATGGGCAAAGTCCGGCTGCCCGGTGACCGGGCACAGCGAGGTGAATTCCGGCGCCGTGAAGCGCACCACATAATTGGTGTCTCCTTGCGGATTCGGCACCCGGTCGAGTTTGGCAAGCTCGGGGGAGGTCGGCCATGCCACATCGTGGCCGAGCTGCAGGCCGGACGGGTCCAGCTTCGAAACAGCCTCGGTTTTGGGCGTCTGCTCGGGCTTTTTCTTGGGGGTTTTGGACATCAGGGTCTCCGTTGCGGCGGTTCTTAGCCAATATGGCCGCCGCCGTCACCCCGTGCGGCCTTTTCCAGCCCGGTGCCTTGCTGTAGAACCCGCCCGACTTTCCTGCCAACCGTCCACCCCACCCGCCAAAGAGGCCCCCATGACCGCCATCTTCGACATCATCGGCCGCGAAATTCTCGACAGCCGCGGCAATCCCACGGTCGAAGTCGACGTCATTCTCGAAGACGGCTCGATGGGCCGCGCGGCGGTGCCGTCCGGCGCCTCCACCGGCGCCCATGAAGCGGTCGAGCTGCGCGATGGCGACAAGGCGCGCTATCTCGGCAAGGGCGTGCTCAAGGCGGTCGATGCCATCAACGGCGAAATCTTCGACGCCATCGGCGGCATGGACGCCGAGCAGCAGGTGCAGATCGACGAGATCATGATTGGCCTCGACGGCACCCCCAACAAGTCCCGGCTCGGCGCCAACGCCATCCTCGGCGTCTCGTTGGCGGTCGCCAAGGCCGCGGCGGAATCCTTCGACATGCCGCTGTATCGCTATGTCGGCGGCACCTCGGCGCGCACCCTGCCGGTGCCGATGATGAACATCATCAACGGCGGCATGCATGCCGACAACCCGATCGACTTCCAGGAATTCATGATCATGCCGGTCGGCGCGTCCTCCTTCGCCGAGGGCCTGCGCTGTGGCGCGGAGATCTTCCACACCTTGAAGAGCGAACTGAAGAAGGCCGGCCACAACACCAATGTCGGCGACGAGGGCGGCTTTGCGCCGAACCTGAAGTCCGCCGATGAAGCGCTCGACTTCGTGATGGCCGCCATCAACAAGGCCGGCTACAGCGCCGGCAAGGACGTCATGCTGGCGCTCGACTGCGCCGCCACAGAATTCTTCAAGGACGGCGCCTACGTCTATGGCGGCGAGAACAAGACCCGCAGCGGCTCGGAGCAGGCGAAGTATCTCGCCGACCTGGCGTCGCGCTATCCGATCGTCTCCATCGAGGACGGCATGTCGGAAGACGACATGGACGGCTGGAAGGAACTCACCGACCTGATCGGCAAGAAGTGCCAGCTGGTCGGCGACGACCTGTTCGTCACCAACGTCACGCGGCTCGCCGACGGCATCAAGAACGGCCGCGCCAATTCGATCCTGATCAAGGTCAACCAGATCGGTTCGCTGACCGAAACGCTCGCCGCCATCGAGATGGCTTACAAGGCAGGCTACACCGCGGTGATGTCGCATCGCTCCGGCGAGACCGAGGACTACACCATCGCTGACCTCGCGGTGGCCAGCAATTGCGGGCAGATCAAGACCGGCTCGCTGTCGCGCTCGGACCGCATCGCCAAGTACAACCAGTTGCTGCGCATCGAGCAGGAACTCGGTACCCAGGCGAAGTATGCCGGCAAGGCGGCGCTGAAGGCGCTGGCGTAACGGCCGGCTATCGACAGGTCATGGTCGTCGCTCGCAGAGCGAACGAGGATGATCCTGGAGACGTTCAATAAGAACAACTGTCAAACCTGCGTCTGCAAAGTTCCCTACGCGGAACTTGCAGACGTTATTTTGTGAAACGTTTGAATGGACGTTTGTTCTTAAGGAACGCGTTACTGCCGCACGCTATCCGTCGAAGCAGGACGGAGCGCATCGATGGCGGGCATCTTTCAGGTTCAGGGTTTTGGCGCACTGTCCGAGTACAACGGGCAGTTCTCGACCGCCAGCGCGGCGCAATCGTTTCAGAACATCGCGGCGCTCGGTTCCAATTCCGTCGCGCTGACCGCGCGGATCTGGACCGACAGCAAGACCGGCAGCACGGTCATCGCCGATCCCGCCAAGACCGAAAGTGATGCGAGCCTGCTGGCCGGATTTCAGGCGGCGCACGCGGCGGGACTGTCGGTGGTGTTCAAGCCGGGGATCACCGGGCTAGACAGCACCATCTCGAGCAGCCTGCAGCCCGCCGACATCGATGCGTTCTTTGCCTCCTACAAGGCGGAGATCGTGCATCTCGCCGGGATTGCGGAGCAGGGTGGCGTCGCCACCTTCGCGATCGGCAACGAGATGAGCAAGCTGTCTGGCTCCGCCTATGTCGGCCAGTGGACCGACCTGATATCGGCGGTTCGCCAAGTCTATCACGGCGAACTGACCTACTCGGCCGCGACCGACGAAGCCTCCAAGGTCGGCTTCTGGAGTCAGCTCGATACGATCAGCGTCAACACCTATCCACCGCTGACGTCCAGCACCACGCCGACGGTGGACGATCTCGTCCATGCCTGGACCGAGGTGCCGTACAATCCGTACTATGCCGCCGCGTTCAACTATAAATCCCCGGTGGATTTCCTGCATTCGCTGTCGCTGCAATATGGCAAGCCGATCCTGATGACCGAGGTCGGTTATCGCAGCATTGACGGCACCGCGATCAATCCCGGCGGCGGCTCGTCGAAGGCTCCTGCCGACGCCGCCGAGCAGGCCGATGCCTATAACGCCTTCCTGCAGGTCTGGACCTCGCATGGCGGCAGCTGGCTGCAGGGCGCCGAATTCTGGCAGTGGGATCTCAACGGCAACTATTCGCCGACCGGCTATTCCGTGCAGGGCAAGCCGGCGCAGGATGTCGTCTCGCAATATTTCCATGGCAACGGCGCGGTGCCCGGACTGACGCTCGAAGGTTCGTCGGTCGTCGATATCATCGATGCCGGCAGCGGCAACGACACCATTCACGGGGGCCTGGGCGGCGACCTGATCCGCGGCGGCGCCGGCAATGACATCATTGTCGGCGGCCCCGACGTCACCGCGAAGCTCGCAACGACGACGGTGACCATCACGGGCTACGGCTCCGTGGTGGCCGGCGTCGGCGCGCAGGCCGTCATCATGGTGAACGGCGTGGCGGTCTCGGGTCTGCTGGAGTTCAAGCCGGCCACCGATCCGTCCGGCTACCAGAGCTACACCATCACCTTCGACAATCCCGCGCAGGTGACCAGCTTCGATATCAACCTCGCCAATTCTGTCTCCGGCCGCGCGCTGCACCTCAAGGATATCGTGGTCAACGGCGTCGCGCTGACGCCGGACCAGGCCACCAACGCCAGTTCGCCCGGGACCTTCGATCTCTACGTCCGCACCATCCATTTCGATACCACCGCGCATCAGGACTGGTTCGTCGGCGCCGCCAGCGACAACGACGTGATCACCGGCGGCGGCGGCAACGACATCATCGATGGCGGCGGCGGCATCGACACCGCGGTGTTCTCCGGCAATTCCAGCGACTACGACATCATCTTCAACGGCGGCGCCATCGTGGTCACCGACCGGATCGCCGGCCGCGACGGCAGCGACCGCCTGACCAATGTCGAGTTCCTGAAGTTCGCCAACGCCACCGTCGGCTCCGACAGCATCATCCCGGCTTCCACCGCCGCGCTGGCCGGCGACAGCTATCAGTTTCACGCCACCGGCGAGACGGTGCGCCATGCCGACGGCACGCGCGATGTCTATGATGCCGCCGTTGTCGGCCAGGCCTATGCTTCGCTGCACACCACGATCGACGCCACCGGGCATTCCAGCCTGGTGGAAGGTTTTCGCGCGGACGGATCGGCGGTGATGAAGCAGACGGTCGATGCGTCCGGCATCAAGCACCTCGATCAATACGACGCCCTCGGGCATGTCACCCAGCAGACCGTGACGCAGAAGGATGGCTCCTACACCCAGTCGAATTACGCCGCGGATGGCGATCTCACCAGCGAGACGCAGCGCCACGCCGACGGCACGCGCGACATCACCACCTACGAGATTTCCGGCAAGGACTACACGTCGCTGCATGTCGTGCGTGACGCCGGCGGCGTCAGCGTTCTCACCGAAGGATTCCGCGACGACGGGTCGCTGGCGCTGAAGCAGACGATGAACGAGGGCGTCAGGTCTCTCGGTCTGTACGACGAGCGCGGACATCTCAGCGAGCTGACCGTGACGCAGAAGGACGGCTCGTTCCTGCAGTCCAGCTACGCGGCGGACGGCTCATTGGCGGTGGAGACCGCGCGCCACGCCGACGGCACGCGGCACGTCGATACGTTGGCTGTAACGGGTCAGGCCTATTCGGCGCGGCACGACGATTTCAGCGCCACGGGACAGCGGCTCGCCACCGTGTTCGACAACCACGACGGCAGCCACACCGAGACCGCCTATCGATCGGGCGTGACGCTGACCTCCACCGCGGGGAACGACGTCATGAACAGCGCCGGCGGCGATACGTTCGTGTTCCGGGAAGCATCCGGCCACGACGTCATCAACAACTTCAGGATCGGCGAGGGGGCCGGCCACGACGTCATCCAGATCGCTTCATCGGTCGCCGTCGATCTCGCGCACCTCGCGGTGCATGTGGTCGGGCACGATACGCTGATCGATCTCGGCCACGGCGCCTCGATCACGCTCACCGGCGTGATTGCGCCGCTGACGCAACACGACGTGCTGATTGT
>NZ_JAQGJD010000141.1 GCF_028290785.1 Tardiphaga sp.
CAATCTGGTCCTACCAGATAACGATATTTTGACCGCCCTGTCGAGTGCAGGATCGCCGCAGTTGGCTCTGTAGCGCTCAGCGAAGCGTATGGCGCCGCCAATGCCGGCCTCTGACGTGGTCGGCGGATTACGCTACGCCAATCCGCCCGACGCGCTGCACCTTGTCCGCGACGCGATCCCCTGCACCAGCGTCGGCGCAGAACGACTCAAAGGCAGCGCGCCCGGCCACCGAAAACACCAGCGCCCGGGAGCCCTTCGGGCGCGCGCACCAGCCGCGTGTGAGCATGGCGCCGAGCAGCGCCGCGCCGAGGCTGCCGGCGAGATGGGCGCGCCGCTCGCTCCAGTCCAGGCAGGCGCGGCACAAGGGCCGACGCCGGTTTTCGAGCGCGGCCATGTCGAGGCCGAAGTCGCAGAAGAAACGCCGGCCGGATTCGGTGACAACGAGTTCATCGTTGCGAGCCGCGAGACGGCCGCCGGCCAGAAAATGGTCGTATAGCGAGACCCCAAGCCCGCCGGCGAGATGGTCGTAGCAGGCGCGGGCCGTCCGCAAGACATCATCCTTCGGACCCGGCCGGGTACGCTGCGGCCGGACGCGGCCGGCAATGCCCATCAGCGCCTCCAGCGCGGCGGCGACGTCCGGTCCGGCGAGGCGGTAGTAGCGATGCCGGCCCTGGTGCTCGACGCTCAGCAACCCGCCGGCCTGCAGCTTGCCGAGATGTCCGCTCGCGGTCTGCGGCGTCACCCCGGCCTCGCGGGCCAGCTCCGACGCCGTCAGCGCCGCTGTCGCCATCAGCGCCTGTAGCATGTTGGTGCGCGCGGGATCGCCGATCAGGGCGGCTACGGCGGCGATGGCAGGACCTTCTTTCATGGCCGCAACCTAGCACGCCGCCATCGCCGATGCTTCGGCCGCGCCCGAAGCATTTTCGGGCACGGGCAGCCTAGCAAGAGCGATGGCCAACCATGGGAGATACACCACGTGACCATCGACATGACGCTATGGATTCTCTGCGCCGCCGTGCTGCTGCTCGCCGGCTTTGTGAAGGGCGTGATCGGGCTCGGGCTGCCGACCATCTCGGTCGGGCTGCTGGGCCTGGTGATGACGCCGCTGCAGGCCGCGGCGTTGCTGGTGATCCCGAACCTCGTCACCAATATTTGGCAGCTTGCCATCGGCGAACCGGTGGCGGCGCTGATCCGGCGGCTATGGCCGCTGCTGGCCGGCATCGCCTTCGGTACGCTTGTGGGCGCGCTGCCTTTGCCGCCGACACCTCGCGCTGGGCTGTCGTCGCGCTCGGCGCTATTCTGGTGGTCTATTCGCTGATCGGACTGTCCGCGATCTACCTGCAAGTGTCACCCGCCGCGGAGCGATGGGCCGGACCGCTGGTCGGTGTGCTGACCGGCCTGGTGACGGTGTGCACCGGCGTTTTCGTCGTTCCCGCCGTGCCCTACCTGCAGGCGCTCGGCCTGCCGCGCGCCATGCTGGTGCAGGCGCTGGGGCTGTCGTTCCTGACATCGACGATTGCGCTCGCGCCCGCCATCGCCTCAACGCAGGGCCTGTCGCCGCAACTGGCCGGCGCCTCGCTGGTCGCGCTGGCGCCGGCGTTCGGCGGCATGTTGATCGGTCAGGCGCTGCGCAACAGGATCAGTCCGACGGCATTCCGCCGCGCCTTCTTCGGCGGGCTGTTGCTGCTCGGCGGCTACCTCGCCGCGAAGCCATGGTTATGATGCGGTAGGGCGCCACAAAAACGGGACCGCGTCGCCGCGGTCCCATTTCAATCTTCGTGCGTAATGCGCCGGCGTCGCGCTCCCTCACCCCGCCCTTGCGGGGAGAGGTGAAGAAAGCGACGCTTAGTTCTTCGTCTTGTCGACCAGGGCGCCCTTCTTGATCCAGGGCATCATGTCGCGGAGTTTCGCGCCGACGTCCTCGATCGGATGGGCGGCGAGCTTGGCACGCGTCGCCTTGAACGAGGTCTGGTTGACCTTGTTTTCCAGCATCCAGTCGCGGGCGAACTTGCCGGACTGGATATCGTCGAGCACGCGCTTCATCTCGGCCTTGGTCTCGGGGGTCACGATGCGCGGGCCGGTGACGTATTCGCCGTATTCCGCGGTGTTGGAGATCGAGTAGTTCATGTTGGCGATGCCGCCTTCATAGATCAGATCGACGATCAGCTTCACTTCGTGCAGGCACTCGAAATACGCCATCTCCGGCGCGTAGCCGGCTTCCACCAGCGTCTCGAAGCCGGCCTTGATCAGTTCGACCAGACCGCCGCACAACAACGCCTGCTCGCCGAACAGATCGGTCTCGCACTCTTCCTTGAACGAGGTCTCGATGATGCCCGCGCGACCGCCGCCGATGGCGGACGCATAGGACAGGCCGAGGTCATGGGCGTTCTCGGAGGCGTCCTTGTGGATCGCGATCAGGCAAGGCACGCCACCGCCGCGCTGGTATTCGGAACGCACCGTGTGGCCGGGGCCCTTCGGTGCGATCATCAGCACGTCGAGATCGGGGCGCGGGTCGAGCAGGTTGAAGTGCACGTTGAGGCCGTGGGCGAACACGAGGGCGGCGCCCTTCTTCATGTTGTCGTGCATGTGCTCGCGGTAGATGTCGCCCTGCAATTCGTCGGGGGTCAGCATCATCATCAGATCGGCCCACTTGGCGGCCTCGGCGACTTCCATCACCTTGAAGCCGGCAGCTTCCGCCTTCTGCGCCGAGGTCGAGCCCTTGCGCAATGCGATCGCCACGTCCTTGACGCCGGAATCCTTCAGGTTCAGCGCGTGGGCATGGCCCTGGCTGCCGTAGCCGACGATGCAGACCTTCTTGCCCTTGATCAGGTTCAGGTCGGCGTCGCGATCGTAATAAACTCGCATGGGTCGTTCCTTTATTCGGCAACTATCTTGTCGTGTTGCCTGTTCGAAGCAGTCAGGGGCGAACCGCCGCTGACCATGAATTGCCGCCGGTTTCTAGGGCGACGTAAGCCGCGAGACAAGCCCGCGACGGTGATTTTGATCCCCAGGGCGCGCTCATGGCTCGACCAGTACGGGATACAGCGAGGCCAGCAGCAGCAGCGCCATGACAATGTTGAAGGCGTTGATAGCGCGGGGCGATTTTACCAGCGTTTGCAGTGCGGTGCCGCATAGCACCCAAGCCACGCAGGAGACGAATCCGATCAGCAGCGACAGCGCCACCTGCAACAGGATATTCCACGGGTAGCCGGCAATCGCCGCATAGGCGGTGATGGTCCCGATCACCATTACCCAGCCCTTGACGTTGACCCACTGAAACAGCGCCGCGCCCAGAAACGTCATCGGCCGGCGCCGCGCGGCGGCGTCGGGATCGGGCGCCCCGGAACGCGCGATGGCCACCGCGAGATAGACCAGATAGGCCGCGCCGGCATATTTCAGCACGGTATGCAGCACCGGATAGGTCGTGAACACCGCGCCCAGCCCAAGGCCGGTCACCGCAATCATGAAGGCGAAGCCGAGCACGACGCCGGCCAGATGCGGCAGCGTGCGGCGGAAGCCGAAATTCAGCCCGGACGCCAGCAACATGATGTTGTTCGGGCCCGGCGTGATGAACATCACGATGGCAAACACGACGAAAGCGATCAGCAGCGGTTGCGAGGTCACGGCATCACCCCGCTTCCACGAGCATCGGCGGCTTCGGCGACAGCAGCATCACGCCGATCCCGCACACCACCACCACCATGCCCACCAGCCGCAGCGGCCCGAACGTCTCGCCGAACACGATCGCCGAGGCCCCTGCGCCGACGAACGGCACCAGCAGCGCGAACGGCACCACCTGCGCCGCGGTGTA
>NZ_JAQGJD010000419.1 GCF_028290785.1 Tardiphaga sp.
ACCACGACTCATGCGGTGCAGCAGGGCGGCTACGTCGATCTCACGGCGTCCAGCACCTCGTCGGACGTAGATGGCGGCTATTATGCCGGCGCCACGGTGCAGATCACCGCCGGTATCTTTGTCGGCAGCGCCAGCGGCGATCATCTGACGGTGCTCGATGGCGGGACCAACCGGGCCAGCGGAATGGTCGCCGGCACCAACATCACCGTGAGCTACGATAGCGCCAGCGAGAAGCTGACGCTGAGCGGCTACGACACCATCGCCCATTACAACACCGTGCTCGGCCATGTGCAGTACAACACGACCGGCAGCGACCCGACCAACGGCGGCGCCAACACCACCCGGACGATTTCATGGACCGTCAACGACGGCGCGAAAAGCATTCCGTTCGGCGCCCAGAACAGCGCCCAGACCGTGCTGACCATCGACGCCAACCATGCCCCGACCATCGACGCCTTCAGCAATCCGGGCAGCCCGGTGACCGAGGCCGGCAATGCGTCGGCGCAGGATATTCCGGCGCTCACCGGCACGCTCACGGTGAACGACGCCGACACCGGCAATTCGCTGACTGCGTCGGTGACCGGCAACGCGATCGCCAAACTGAATGGCTCCACCACGCTGCCCGGTGGCGTCAATCTGTCGGCCCTGATCGCTTCGGGCGCCATCAGTTTTACGTCGGCGACCAGCGACGGAACCGCCAAGGTCCTGACCTGGACCTACAACCCGACGGCCGCCAACCTCGATTTCCTGAAGGCGGGCGATCACCTCACGATCGAATATACCGCCCGTGTCAGCGACGGCATCGTCAATTCCGGCACCCAGATTCTCACCATCACGATCGACGGCAGCAACGACGCCGCGGTGCTGTCGAGCGCCACGGTGCCGCTGACGGAGGCCAATACGGCGGCCGCCATCAGCACCTCGGGCACGCTGACCGTCAGCGATCTCGACAGAGGAGAGCAGGCGTTCGTGGCGCGAAATGCGGTCGCCGGCGCCTACGGCCATTTCTCGATCGGGACCAATGGCGCGTGGTCCTATACGGCGGATACCGCCCATAATGAATTCGTCGGTGGCCAGCTTTATTCCGACACCTTCGCCGTGACGAGCATCGATGGGACGACGACCAGCGTCACCGTGAACATCACCGGCACCAACGACGCCGCGGTGCTGTCGAGCGCCACCCGGAATCTCGTCGAAACCGATAACGCGGCGGATATCAGTTCGTCTGGCACGCTGACGATCACCGATCCTGACAGCTCCCCGACCTTCGTTCCGCAGAACGGGACCGTCGGCACTTATGGCGCGTTCTCGATTGCCGCCAATGGCGCATGGAGTTACACCGCCAGCAGCGCGCACAACGAGTTTTTGTCCGGCACCACTTATACCGACACGTTCAGCGTCTCGAGCGCGGACGGCACCACGACCAGCGTGGTGATCCATATCGCTGGCAGCAACGACCTGCCGGTGATCACGGTGGTCGGCGGCGCCGACACCGCGGTGGTGGAAGCCGGCACCACTGTGCCCGGAGATCCCAATGCCTCGGGCCAGCTCACCATCAGCGATCTCGACGCCAACCAGAGCAGCTTCCAGGTTCCGGCCATACTGGCCAAGACCTATGGCACCTTCACCTTCACCGCGGCGGGCGTCTGGACCTATACGCTCGACCAGGCCAAGGCCAATCAACTCACCCAGGGGCAGGCCGCCACCGATACGCTGACCGTGAGGTCGGCGGACGGCAGCACCACGCAGGACATCGTGGTCAACATCACCGGCTCCAACGACGCCGCGACCTTCGGCGGCACCACCACCGGTTCGGCGGTAGAGGATGTCACGACCAGCGCCGGCGGAACGCTAACGGTCGCCGATGTCGATACCGGGCAGGCCGGCTTCGGCGCAGGCACGTCGCCGCTGGTGGCGACTTACGGCACGTTCACCTTCACCGCCGCGAGCGGCGCCTGGAGCTACACCCTCGACCATACCAAGGCGGATTCGCTGACCGGCGGACAGGTCGTGTCCGACAGGCTCACGGTGCATGCGATCGACGGGACGGCGCAGGACATCGTCGTCACCATCACTGGCACCAACGATGCGCCGGTGGCAACCGGTCTGGCCTCGCCGCTGTCGGCGCCTGAGCAGACCGCGCTCAACCTCAAGACCCGCGGCCTGTCGGTGAGCGATGTCGATGGCGGCAGCGAGTTGCAGACCGTCACGCTGTCGGTCACCGAGGGCGTCCTCAACGTCACCGCCGGCACCAGCGGCGCGACCGTCAACGGCGGCACCAGCGGCAGCGGCGCTTCGGTCCAGATCGTCGGCACGCTGGCGCAGATCAACGCGCTGCTGGCCTCCGACGGCAGCAGCACCGTCAGCTATATCGACAACACCGACACGCCCGGCGCCAGCGCCACGCTGACGCTGGCGGTGAAGGATGGCTTCAACGCCACCGGCAGCGCCAACTCGACCATCACTCTGGTCAAGGTCAACGACGCGCCGACCATTGCTGTGCCGGTGGCCGGCTACAGCGTGGCAGAGAGTGGCAGCCTCAATCTGAAGAACACCGGCCTCTCGGTCGCCGACGTCGATGGCGGCACGGGGACCGAGACCGTTACGTTGACGGTCGGCGAGGGCGTCCTGCTCGCGAGCGCGGGCGGCGGCGAGACGATATCCGGCAGCGGCACATCGACGATCACCGTCACCGGCACCATCGCTCAGATCAATGCGTTGCTCGGAGGCGGCGCGGGGACGCTGTCCTATATCGACAATACGGACCGTCCCAACAACACCGTGCTGACGCTGTCGATCAACGACAACGGCAACACCGGCGGCGGCGCGCTGACGGCGTCGGCCACCACATCCATCGCCATCACCGCCGCCAACGATGCGCCGGTCGGCGGCGCCGACGCGTATAGCGTCAGCGCCAACCCCACCGGCAGCAGCGCCTCGCTGTCGGCGCCAGCGGCGTTCGGCCTGTTGTCCAACGACCGCGATCCCGACGGCAACGCGCTGGTGGTCGCCAGCGTGAACGGCAATGCGGTCCCTGCCGGCACGCCGCTGACATTGACGCTGGCCTATGGCACGCTGATCGTCAGCGCCAATGGCGGCTTCACCTACACGCCCACCAGCGGTGCCGCCACCGGCACCGAGACCTTCACCTACAGGGCCGGCGATGGCACGACGACCTCCAGCGACGTCACGGTCAGCATCACCGTGGTGCCGCTGGCGACCGGCGGGACGCCGGCCGACGTGCTGTGGACCACGACGCAGAGCTCGGCCGACGCCACCACCAAGCCGGCGTCGATCCCCGACACCGGCGTCCTGCGGGTCAATACCGACGGCACCGTGACCCGGGTCTACGGCAACACCGGCACGACAGGCGAGGGCCGCACCGCGCCGATCGTGCAGCCGTCGAACATCGTCGTCGATGTCGCGAATAATCTTTATTACATGCTTGCGGTCCCGAGCACCCAGAACGTGCGCGACACCGGCATCATTTATATGGGCCATCTCAACAGCACGGCCGCGCCGACCATCGTCTACAGCAATCCCGATCTGCTGGGTTATGACGGCGCCAATATCGACGACATCGCCATCGATCCGACCACCCACACGCTGTACGTCTCGCAGCGGGTGAACTGGAACAACGGCGCGACCGCCAATAACGGCATCTTCGCCTTCAGCTACGACACCACCAGCGGCGTGCTGGATACGGCGCACCGCACCGCCATCGTCACCGTGGATCCGACCTACACCGACACCAGGGTCGGCCACCAGATCAGCTACATGACGCAGATGCCGATCGGCGGCGTGCTGTATTATGCGCAGGTCGACTACACCACCTGGACCGGCACCTACCAGCTCCACGCGGTCAACGTCACCACCCACATCGACACCGTCATCACGTCGGGCTGGTCGATCGCGTCGCTCGACTACCACACCCAGAACGGCGTCTACGTCAACGACCTGATCTACGACACCGGCAACAGCCGGCTCTATGTCTGGACCTACGACCAGCTCGCGGGACGCAATACCAACGTCTGGACGATGTACACGGTCAGCGCCGCGGGCGGGACGCCCGCCGTGGTGACCGTCAACGGTCCGAGCGGCCCGGTGTCCAACCTCGACAGCCACGAGTTCACCTACAACAGTGTCAACGGGCTGATCTACATCAGTTCCTATTCGCAGACCCTCAACGCCTACAGCGTCAGCGGCGACGGCAGGACGCTGAACTACGTCGCCGCCTCCAGCATCTCGGTGTCGCCGCGGCTGCAGTCCGGCGCGGCGACGGGACTGACGCCGAACGGCTACCCCCAGGACGTGCCGATCAGCATGTTCTTCACGCCCGGCGACAAGCCGCCGACCAATGTCATGACCGCCTTGAGCTACAGCGCCACCGAACAGACCCCGTTGACGCTGAAGGGCACCGGCCTGTCGATCGCCGATCCCGACGGCGGCAATTCGATCGAGACCGTCAAGCTGACCGTCGGCGAGGGCATTCTCAACGTTACCGCTGGCGGCAGCGGCGCGACCGTCAGCGACAGCGGCAATCCCACGGTGACCATCACCGGCACGCTGGCGCAGATCAACGCGCTGCTGGGCGGCGATGCTTCCAGCACCGTCAGCTATGTCGCCAACTCCGACAATCCGTCGGCGCACACCACGCTGACCTTCTCGGTGACCGACAACGGCGGGCTGACCGCGACCGATATCGCCACCATCTTCATCACCGCCGTGAACGATGCGCCGACCGCGGCGATCGGGCCGGTTGCCTACAATGCGACCGAACAGACGGTGCTCAACCTCAAGAATGCCAATCCGGCGCTGGGCCTGGCGGTCGATGACGTCGATGCCGGCGTCAACGGCATCATCTCGGTGACGCTATCGGTCGGCGACGGCATTCTCAACGTCACCGCCGGCACCAGCGGCGCCGCCGTCAGCGGCAGCGGCACGTCGTCGGTGACGCTGACCGGCACGCTGAGCGCGATCAAAAACCTGCTGACGACGGACGGCAGCAGCACCGTCGGCTACA
This sequence comes from Tardiphaga sp., assembly GCF_028290785.1. Classification (GTDB taxonomy): domain Bacteria; phylum Pseudomonadota; class Alphaproteobacteria; order Rhizobiales; family Xanthobacteraceae; genus Tardiphaga. Next base: position 5,024 of record NZ_JAQGJD010000419.1, read on the forward strand.
TCAACAGCAGTGACACGCCGACCGCCAGCACCACGCTGACCCTCACCGTCAACGACAACGGCAACACCGGCGGCGGCGCCAAGACGGCCACTGACACCGCGGTGATCAATATCGCCGCGGTCAACGACGCGCCGGTGGCGCAGGACGACGTCTATTCCGGCAACCAGGGCGGTACCGTCACCGCCACCGGCAGCGGCGTGCTGGCCAATG
>NZ_JAQGJD010000184.1 GCF_028290785.1 Tardiphaga sp.
CTAGCCGTAAGCCTCGTCTCGCTTTAAAGCTTCGCCATCAGCTCAACGAACATCACTAGCATTGGAGACACCTGTGGACGTTCAGGAAGTCAGAAAACTCGACGCCTACCTCAAGCGCGTCTTCGGCAACCAGAAGCTCCGCGTCGTGCCGCGGCCGAAGAAAGACGATTCGGCCGAGGTCTACATCGGCGAGGAGTTCATCGGCGTGCTGTTCGTCGATGACGAGGACGACGATCGTTCGTTCCAGTTCCAGATGGCGATTCTCGAAGAAGACCTCGTCGATAACGGCTGAGCTGCGGGAGTTCGTGTCCCGGACGCCGTGCGGCATTCTCGGGCGATGCCCTTGCATCGCCGCCATGCCGCTCCGCAGATCCGGGATCCCGGTTTCCTCTTCGCATCACCGGGACCCCGGATCAGCAGCGCACCACGCGGCAAGGGCCGCGCGTTGCGCAGCATCCGGGGAACGATGGCAGCGAACTACCCCGCGTTTTCCGGAGCCACCAGGCCGGCAGCCGTTGCCAGCCACACCAGATGGGCGTCGGTCCGCGCGCCGATCTTCGACTTGATCTGGTAGTGATAGTTCTGCACCGTCTTGCTGCTCAGGTTGAGCGACGTGGCGATCTGTTCCGTGGTCCAGCCTGAAGCCACCAGCCGCAAAATTTCCGTTTCACGCGGGCCGAGATCCTCGATCAGCGACCGCTCGCCACCCAGCCGTTCGGCGGCGATTTCGCGGGCAATGTCTTCGCTCAGCGCGCGCCCGCCTTTGGCGACGGTGGCGATCGCGTTCACCAACTCGTGTGGCGCGCTGCTCTTGGTGATGTAGCCGCGCGCGCCGGCCTCGAAGGCCTTCAGCGCAAAGGCCGCGCTGGCGTGCATGGTGAACACCAGCACGCGCGCCGCGCGATCCCACTGCCGGATATGCCGGATCGCCTCGAGGCCGCCCGGGCCGGGCAGCGACAGGTCCATCACCACCACATCGGCGCGCTCCGCCTGGTAGGCGCGGTAGGCCGCGGCGGCGTCCTCCGCTTCGGCGGTGATCCGATATCCGGCCTGCCGCTCCAGCAGCCGGCGATAGCCTTCGCGCACCACGGGGTGGTCATCCACCAGCAGGATGCTGATCGCCATCATGCCAGGGCCGCCGCGGCAGGTTGCGTCCTTGGCAGCATCAGCGGAATCACCGCGGCGACGCGCACGCCATGCGCGGCTGCGGCGATTGACAGGCTGCCGCCGAGCGCGGCGATGCGTTCGCGAATGCCGAGAATGCCGTGGCCCGAGGCGGCGTTGATCGACGTGGCGTCGCCGCCGCCGTCATCTTCCACGCTCACGGCGATGGCGTTGTCGCCGCCACGGTTGCCGTGCTCGACGCGCAGATGGACATGACGCGGCCTGCCGTGGCGGGCGGCATTGGTCAGGCATTCCTGCGCGATGCGATAGACATTTACCGCGGCCTCGGCGGGTACGCTGGCGAGATCGCCGGCGACGTCGAGATGGAATACCGCGCGCCGCGTCGTGCTCGCATTCCAGCGCGCGACGAGCTGGATCAGGCTGTCCTGCAATCCGAGCTCCTCGAGGTCCTGCGAACGCAGGCGCGCCAGCGCGCCGCGCAGCGTGGTCATCATCTGCTGCGTGATGCGGGCGATCGCGCGGGCGTCTTCGGCGAGATCGGGATGCGCCGGCCGAGCGCCGGCCTCGATCGCGGCGGCGAGCGCCGCGGTGGCGGTCAGGCACTGGCCGAACTCGTCGTGCAGGTCGCGCGCCAGCGCCCGGCGCTCTTCCTCCTGGACCTGAAACAGCCGCTTGGTCAGCGCAATCCGTTCCGCCGTGGTGGCGGACAGCCGGCTCGCGAGGTCGTTGACGGCGCGGGCTATAAGGCTGAATTCGGTGGTGCCGAAAGCGGGCAGGCGATGGCCGTGATCGCCCTGTTCGAGCCGGCGCAGGCCGCGAACGATGCTGCGCGCCGGCATCAGTGCATGTCCGATCAGCAAGGTGGCGAGCAGCCCGATCCCCAGCGCCATCGCTGCGGCAACGCCGACCATCACCGTGACCTGGCGCCACGCCTGCCGCACCGCCACCGCAGGCTCGGCGCGCGCTTGCACCGAGCCGGCATGGCGCTGCCGGAAGGTCAGCGGCCGTGTCACGCTGCCATGCGGCCCGAACAGCCGGCCGTACACATCGACGAACCAGGATGGCGCCACGCTGCCGATTCCCTCCGTCTGGCTGCACACCTCGCGCGGCGGCTCCGCGCCCCGCGTGAAGCTGATGCAGATTCCGGGCGCGATCGACTTCATGGTGGCGATCGATTCCCAATCCGGCACCGGCAGCAGGGCATCGCGGTACGTGCCGTCGCGCCACAGCAGGTCGCGCCAGTACAGGTTCTGCAGCGTTGCGGCGACGCGGTCGGCCGAGCTGACGGTGTCGGCTTCGATGCTGCGATGCGCATCGACCAGCACCCAGCCGACCGTGCAGGCCAGACACAACAGCACCACGCCGACGAGACGAAGGATGAGATGAATCAGCAGCCGCATGGCATCGTTCCCCGCGCTGAGAGGCTGGTATTAAAGATGAAGCGCTCGCGGTCTGGCAAGGGCCGGTGCAACGCAGCAAATGTGTCGGGCAATTTGCCCGACGCACCACGGGCCGGTTGCCCTAGGGCGCGCCGCCAACGATGCGGCATCGTGGGACAAACCGGCGGTAAGCCGGACCGTCGGCAACCAGCAGGGAGAAGGTGATGCCGCGTCGTCTCGATCCGGCCGATCGCGCGCCGCTGCTGCACTGGATGATCTTCACCGGGCTCTGCCTGTTCGCCGCGGTGCTGCTCTGGCATTACGGATTGGTGCGGCAGATGCTCGCCGCCGACCGCACCTACATTTCCCTGGTGATCGTGCTGCTCTATATCGGCGCGTCGCTGCACTGCCTGTGGCGCACCATCGTGGTGTCGCGCGAGGCGCAGGCCGCGCGGCGCGCCGCGCAACTGTTCGCCGAGGGCGGCCACAGCGTGGTCGTAGTCGGCGATGGCGTCGCCATCGATGGCGTGCGGCCGCTGCCGAAAGGCCTGGTGGCGTCGCATATCCGCGACCTCGCGATGAAATCCACGCTGCAAAGCGGGCGGCGCATCGACCAGACGCTGCTGCTGCGCCGCCTCGCCGGCCATCTGCGCGGCTCCAACGGTTTCGGCAGCTTTGCCGGCGATACGCTGATGAAGCTCGGCCTGATCGGCACCATCGTCGGCTTCATCATGATGCTGGCGCCGATCGCCGGCCTCGACACCGGCAATCAGGGCGCGATCAAGGCCTCCATGAACCTGATGAGCGAGGGCATGGCGGTGGCGATGTACACCACGCTCGCGGGGCTGATCGGCTCGATCTTGGTCCGCATCCAGTACTACATGCTCGACGACGTGACCTCGCAACTGTTCGCCTTTGCCGTCGGGCTGATCGACGTCCACGCGATTTCGATTCTCGAACGCGAAGCGGAGCAGCCGGCGTGATCGACGAATTCGAATTTGACCGGCAGGAGGCGCCGTTCGATCCGCTCGGCGTCATGCTGTTCAAGGCGCTGCAGGTGATCGCCTTTTTGTTCTTCATCGCGCTGCTGGCGATCAAGACCAAGGAGGACGAGGGCAAGATCGACACCAAGCTCGAAATGCTGATCACGGTGAGCTGGCCCGACAAGCATCCCGATGACATCGACATGTTCGTGCGCGACCCGATCGGCAACATGGTGTGGTACCGCCGGCGCGAGGCCGGCTTCATGGTGATCGACCGCGACGACCGCGGCGGCCTCAATGACTTCATCATGGTCAACGGACAGAAGGTGCCGTCGCCGATCCGCCAGGAGATCGTCAGCGTGCGCGGCATCGTAGCCGGCGAGTACACCGTCAACATCTATCATTTCGCGGCGCTGACCGGAAAGCCGGTGCCGGTCACGGTCAAGGTCGAGAAGCTGAATCCAAAGGTACTGGTGGTGCACTACGACACCATCGAACTCGATCACGGCGGCGAGGAGCGAACCGCGGTGCGCTTCGTGCTGGACAAGGC
>NZ_JAQGJD010000268.1 GCF_028290785.1 Tardiphaga sp.
CGTGTGCTCTTCCGATCTTCAAGGGCGCGCGCACGGGCGACCGCGCGCTCGCCACGGCGCTCGATTTCGTGCGCATGATCAAGAAGACGCCGATCGTCGTGAACGACTCGCGCGGCTTCTTCGCCAATCGCTGCGTGCTGCGCTTCACCGCCGAAGGCCTGGAGATGCTGATGGAAGGCGTGCCGCCGGCGATGATCGAGAACACCGCCAAGATGGCCGGCATGCCGGTCGGGCCGTTGTCGCTGTCGGATGAAATCGCGCTCGACCTGGTGCTGAAGATCATGAAGGCCACCGAGGCCGATCTGGGCTCGCAGGCGGTCGACCAGGCGCAGAAGAAGCTGATCGTCGAGATGGTCGAAAAGCAGGAGCGTCTCGGCCGCAAGAACGGCAAGGGATTCTATGAGTATCCGGCCAAGGGCAAGGGTTCCAAGAGCCTGTGGCAGGGCCTCGGCGAACTGGTGCCGAAGCCGGTCGATCCCGATACGCTGGACGTCGAGGAACTGAAGCAGCGTTTCCTTGTGGTGCAGGCGGTGGAAGCCGCGCGCACCGTGGAGGACCACGTCATCACCGACCCGCGCGAGGCCGATGTCGGATCTATTTTGGGTTTCGGTTTCGCGCCGTTCACCGGCGGCACGCTGAGCTACATCGACTTCATGGGCACGAAGAATTTTGTGGCGCTGTGCCACAAGCTCGAGGCCAAATACGGTTCGCGCTTCACGCCGCCAAAACTGCTGGTGGAGATGGCGGCGAAAGGCGAGACCTTCTACGGCCGCTTCCCGCCGAAGAAGCTCGCGGCGTAACTTCCTTACTCGCTTCCCCTCTCCCCCAAGCAGCGTAGCTGCGCAGGTGGGAGAGGTGGATCGAAGCCCGCGAAGCGGGTTCGAGACGGGAGAGGGGCTCTTGCTTCAGAGTCTGAGGCTTTCCCTCTCCCGCCTTCGCTTCGCTCAGGCACCCTCTCCCACGGCGCGCAGCTTTGCTGCGCTGGGGGAGAGGGAAGAAAGCGCCCGCCTCACGCCGCCTTCATCAGGCCTTCCTTGGTCATCGCTTCCTGCACCTTCGGGCGCGCGGCGACGCGGTCCTTGTAGGCCGTCAGGTTCTTGAACTCGCTGAGGTCCATGCCCATCCGCTCAGCCCATTTCAGCATCACGAACAGATAGCCGTCCGCCACGCTGAAAGCCTTGCCCAGTAGATAGTCGGAGCCGGCCAGCGCGTTGTCGATGTATTTGAACTTGCCGGTGAGGCGGGTCTTGAAGAAGCCCTTCACCTCGTCGTCGAAGGCCGGCTGAAACAGCGGGCTGAAATTCTTGTGCAGTTCGCCGTTGATGAAGCCCAGCCATTCCTGCAACTTGCGGCGCGCGTCGCTGTCGATCGCCGGTGCGAGGTTCTTTGCCTTGGCCTGATCGGCGATGTACTGCACGATCACCGGACCCTCGGTGACCAGTTCGCCGCTGTCGAGGCCAAGCGCGGGCACCTGGCCCTTGGGGTTGATGGCCAGATAATCGTCGCCGTTTTCCAGCTTCTTGGCCTTGAGATCGACTTTGACGAGGTCGTAGGGCAGGCCGGCTTCCAGAAGCGCGATATGGGGCGACAGCGAGCAGGCGCCGGGCGAATAATACAGCTTCATCGGAAATTTCTCCCTAGGGTTATGGTTTGCGGCAACCTCGTGACTAAATGCATGTGCATGGAATAGTCAATGTTGATGCAGCTGCATTCAGTGGCTAGGGTGCGCCACCAATTGGACGACGTGACGTCATGAAACGCAAACCTTCGACCGAGGCAACCGCCGCCTGGATCCGCCTGATGCGGGTGCAGAGCCGGGTGCTGGACGCCGTCGAGCAGGATCTCAAGCGCGCCGGCTTTCCGCCGCTGGCGTGGTTCGACGCGTTGATGGAATTGTCGCGCTCGCCGACCGGCGAGATGCGCCCGGTCGAGCTTGAGAAGCAGATGCTGATACCGCAATACTCGACCTCCCGGTTGATCGACCGGCTGGTGGACGAGGGGCTGGCGGCGCGGCGCGAATGCAAGAACGACAAGCGCGGCCTGTTCGTGGAGATCACCGCGTCGGGTCGCGAGTTGCACAAGAAGATGGGTTGCGCGTATTCCACGGCGATCGAGAAGCACGTCGGTTCCAAGCTCTCCGACGCAGATGCAGCAAAACTCTGCGTCCTGCTCGACCGACTCGGCTGCGCGTGCCATGAGACTGCGGCGCCGGCCGCCAGCGAAGCCGCGCCGGCCCGATGAATCAGACATTACCTCCTGCGTTGGCGACCCTCGCGGTCCGCCGGCGTCCCCGACACTGCGCGCGTTTCATCGCGGCGCCCTTCATCCGGAAATTTCATGGCGCGTGACCAGATCGATATGACGCCGCTGCAGTCGCGCGACGAACTCGTGGCATGGCTGGCGGATGGCGTGAAGCCGCCGTCGGAATTCCGCATCGGCACCGAGCACGAGAAGACGCCGTTCACGCTGGTCGGCCACAATCCCGTTCCTTATGAGGGCCCGCGCGGCATCGGTGCGGTGCTCGAGGGGATGAAGCTGTTGCTCGGCTGGGAGCCGATCATGGAGGGCGATCACATCATCGGCCTCTATGACGTCACCGGCGGCGGTGCGATTTCGCTGGAGCCTGGCGGCCAGTTCGAACTGTCCGGCGCACCGGTGGAAACCGTGCACCAGACCCAGTCGGAGCTGATGGCGCATCTGGCGCAGGTGCGCGAAGTGGCCACGCCGCTCGGCATCGGCTTTCTCGGTCTCGGCCTGACGCCGTCGTGGTCGCGGGCGCAGATTCCGGTGATGCCGAAGGGCCGCTACAAGATCATGACCGACTACATGCCGAAGGTCGGCCAATACGGGTTGGACATGATGTACCGGACCTGCACGGTGCAGACCAACCTCGACTTCTCCTCGGAAGCCGACATGGTCAAGAAGCTGCGCGTCTCCGTCGCTTTGCAACCGGTGGCGACCGCGCTATTCGCTAACTCGCCGTTCACCGAAGGCAAGCCAAACGGCTTCCTGTCGTTTCGCTCCGAGATCTGGCGCGACACCGACAATGCCCGTTCCGGCATGATCCCTTGGGCGTTCGAGGACGGCATGGGCTTTGAACGCTGGGTCGACTACGCGCTCGACGTTCCCATGTATTTCGTCAAGCGCGGGGACAACTACATCGACGTCTCCGGTTCCTCATTCCGCGATTTCTTCGAAGGCAAAAACACGAAGATCCCCGGCGAAAAGCCGACGCTGTCGGACTGGGCCAATCATCTATCGACGATCTTCCCGGAAGTGCGGCTGAAGCGTTACCTGGAAATGCGAGGTGCCGATGGCGTGCCGTCGAACCGGCTGCCGGCGCTGTCGGCCTTCTGGGTCGGGCTGCTCTATGACGACGCAGCCCTCGATGCCGCCTGGGAGATCGTCAAGCACTGGAACGCGCAGGAGCGCCAGGCGCTGCGCGACGACGTGCCGAAGCTTGGCTTCAAGTCGCGGATCAAGGACCGCTACCTGTTCGAGGTCGCCAAGGAATGCCTGGCGCTGTCCCATGGCGGGTTGGCTCGCCGTGCCCGGCTCGACCAAAGCGGCCGCGACGAGACCCGGCATCTGGAGCCGCTGGATCGCATCATCGACCTCGGCAAGACCCCGGCCGAGGAGATGCTCGACAAGTACAACGGCGCCTGGAACGGCTCGGTGACCCCTGCCTATAAGGAATACTGCTTCTAGATCAGCGGCTTGGCCGAAGCTGAAAATTCGTTCATCGGAGGTACAGGTGCCGCGCCGTCAAATGGCCTTTCGCGCCGCACCGTTACAACTCCGCTGAAAGTCATTGGGCATGTCGATAAGCCGCCTGTTCAGAGCGTATCTGGCAGCGTTCGCCGTGCTTTTGCTGGCAACGGCCCATCCTGCGTCGGCGCAGACCAATTTCGATCGCCCCGGCGCGGATTATTCGCGCTCGGTGTCGCAGTCCGGCGATCCCGCCGAATGCGCGCTGGTCTGCGAGCGTGACCGGCGCTGCCGCGCCTGGAGCTTCAATTATCCCAGCGACAGCTCCGAAAATGCGGTGTGCTGGCTCAAGGACAAGGTGACGCCGCGGGTGCAAAGCTATTGCTGCGTCTCCGGCGTGCGCGGCGCCGGCGTGATCGAACCACGCAGCGGTCCGGTCGAGACCTCCACCGACCGCCTGGGCGGCGACTACCGCAGCTTCGAGCTGAAGAACGACGACAAGGCTGAGCATGGCGACGCCTGCCGCGATGCCTGCCAGGACGACAACAAATGCCGCGCCTGGACCTTTGCCCGGCCGGGCTATGCCGGCAAGGACGCCCGCTGCTTCCTGAAGAACGACATCAAGCCGCCGCGGCGGAAACCGGGATTCCTGTCGGGCGTGGTGCGATAGCGCGGCTGTCTGGATCGATCGATCCATGTTCGGCAACAGGCGGGACCACAAACTCCGTCATGCCGGGTATCCACGTTACCGCGCACTGCTGCGCCTGTTGCCGTGGATGGCCGGCACAAGACCGGCCATGACGTGGAGACGCCAGAGCGCCATTCTCGTGTCCCGGACGCGCTGCGGCATTCTTCATGCCGCTGCGCAGAGCCGGGATCCCGGTATCTTTCGTGCAAAACCGTGGCCCCGGCTCTGCGAAGCAACACTTCGTGTTGCATCGCGTCCCGGGAACAAAAGAGCGACCTTTCTCTCAATGCACCGTCGTAAAAAACCGCGCCATGCGAAAACCCGACAGCCAGTTGCTGACCGTCTGTTTGCTAACGCCGATGTCCCAACTGCCGACGATGGCATCGACGCGGCCTACCAGGTTGTCCATCGGCAGCAGGCCGACGCCGCCTGATCGCACCGGGACGCGGCTGTCGGCGGAGTTGTCGCGGTTGTCGCCCATCACGAACAGGTGGCCGGCGGGCACGCTCACTTCATCCGTGTTGTCGAGCCGGCCGTTGTCGTAGAGCTTGAAGATCGGGTGCGACACGCCATCGGGCAGCGTCTCGACATAGCGCCGCGCCGGCTCCGAGCCGCCGTTATCGTCTTCCGCCGCGCCCAGGCCGTCCGGCTTCACCGCGGTCGCGACGCCGTTGATCCAGACCACGCCTGATCGCACCTGGATACGGTCGCCGGGCAGGCCGATGACGCGCTTGACCCAGACCTGGGAGCGGTCGCCGGGCCAGCGAAACACCACCACATCGCCACGCTTCGGCGTCGATGCCAGCACGCGGCCGGTTTCGGGAAGCGAGACGTGGATCGGCAGCGAGGCGGTCGAATAGCCGTAGGGGAATTTCGACGCCAGCAGCGCGTCGCCGATCAACAGCGTCGGCTCCATCGAGGCCGACGGCACGTAGAACGGCTCGGCCAAAGCGCCCTTGGCGAGGAACACGACCATCACGATGGCGGCGATCTGGGCGAGCTGCCCGGACCAGCGCTTCGCATTCGACGCGAAAGAACATGTGGTGACGTCGCTCACTAGCCTGTTCCTCCCACCGTGATCTTGTCCATGCGTAACGTCGGCTGGCCGACGCCGACCGGCACGCCCTGGCCGTGCTTGCCGCAAGTCCCGATGCCGTCATCCAGCGCCAGATCGTTACCGACCATGCTGATACGATGCAGGTCGGTCGGGCCGTTACCGATCAGCATTGCGCCCTTCAGCGACGCGCCGATCTTGCCGTTCTCGATCTTGTAGGCCTCGGTGCACTGGAACACGTACTTGCCGGACGTTATGTCCACCTGGCCGCCGCCGAAGTTCACGGCATAGATGCCGTTCTTTACCGAGGCGAGGATTTCGGCAGGGTCGCGCTGGCCGGCCAGCATGTAGGTATTGGTCATGCGCGGCATCGGCACATGGGCGTAGCCCTGGCGGCGGCCGTTGCCGGTGGGCTTCATGCCCATCAGCCGGGCGTTCTGGCGGTCCTGCATGTAGCCGACCAGGATGCCGTCCTCGATCAGCGTGGTGCGGTTGGTCGGCGTGCCCTCGTCGTCGATCGACAGCGAGCCCCTCCGCGACGAGATCGTGCCGTCATCGACGACGGTGACGCCCTTGGCGGCGACCTGCTGGCCCATCAGGCCGGCGAACGCAGAGGTCTGCTTGCGGTTGAAATCGCCTTCGAGGCCGTGGCCGACGGCCTCATGCAGCATCACGCCCGGCCAGCCGGGCCCGAGCACCACGTCCATTTCGCCAGCGGGGGCGGGGATCGATTCCAGGTTGACCAGCGCCTCGCGGATCGCGCCGTCGGCGGCGGTGCGCCAGGCGCCGCTCTCGATGAAGCGCGCATAGCCTTCGCGACCGCCATAGCCCTTGCTGCCGCTTTCCTGGCGGTCGCCCTGGCCGGCCACCACGGTGATGTTGACGCGCACCAGCGGGCGGATGTCGCGATAGCTCTCGCCGTCCGGACGCAGGATTTCGACGACCTGCCAGGTGGCGCCGAGCGACACCGAGACCTGACGGACCCGCGGGTCCTTGTCGCGCACATAGGCGTCGATCTCGGCCAGCAGTTTCACCTTGGCCTCGAAGCCGGGGGCATCGAGCGGATTGTCGTCGTTATACAGCCGCACATTGGTGTGCGAGGGCGCGGCCGCGAAGGTGCCGTTGTAGCCGCCGCGCACCGCATGCACCGCGTCGGCGGCTCGGATCAGCGCCGGCAGCGAGACGTCGGAGGAATGCGCGTAGCCGACCGCGTCATCCTTGACCGCGCGCAGGCCAAAGCCCTGCGCGGTGTCGTAGGTCGCCTGCTTGAGCCGGCCATTGTCGAAGCCGAGCGCTTCCGACTGGCTGTATTCGAGAAACAGCTCGCCGTCGTCGGCGCCCTCCAGCCCGCGCATCAATTCGCGGCGCACCTGGTCGCGGTCGAGATTGGCACGGTCGAGCAGGGAAGTGGTGGCGGGGCTGGTCATGCGGACTCCAGGGCATTGCAAACGTTGCTGTCGTCGCCGCGGAGGCGGCAAACCGTCGCCACAGGTTGTTATGTCTAGGAAGAACCGACGACAGAGTCTTCTTACAACACGGTAACCTGCGATTCCGGCCCCAGTACGCGCCGAAAGCGCGCCCTGTGGCGACGTGG
>NZ_JAQGJD010000132.1 GCF_028290785.1 Tardiphaga sp.
CGACTGATGGACGGCGTCGAACGGCCGGCATCGTTGCACGGTTACTCGGAAGGCCGCCTGCTCGAAGACGCGCTGACAGATGCCTATTTTCTGCAATACCCCGACAGCTGAGATCGGGATAGTGTGGCGGCTCTCTTGACCAAAATTCCCAACGGGAGCTGCCGCATGACTGCCGCCGATACGCAACGCAAGATCCTGGACGCCGTCGATGCCGGCTTCGACGCGCAGCTTGCCACCACCCGGGACTTCGTTGCGATCCCCTCGACCCGTGGCGCCGAAGGCCCGTGCCAGGACATGATCGGCGATCTCCTGCGCGAGCGCGATTACGAGGTCGACGACTGGCACATCGACGTCGAGGATCTCAAGGACCTGCGCGGGTTCGGCCCGATCGAGCACGACTTCTCGCGCGCCCGCAGCGTGGTCGGCACTTACCGCCCGACCACCAATACCGGCAAATCGCTGATCCTGCAGGGCCACTGCGACGTGGTGCCGACCGGCCCGCTCGACATGTGGGACACCCCGCCGTTCTCGCCGGTTATCAAGGACGGCCGGATGTACGGCCGCGGCGCCTGCGACATGAAGTCGGGCACCATCGGCGCGCTGTACGCACTCGACGCCATCAAGGCCGCCGGGCTGAAGCCGACCGCGCGGATCCATTTCCAGTCGGTGATCGAGGAAGAGTCCACCGGCGTCGGTGCGCTCTCCACATTGCAGCGCGGCTACCGCGCCGATGCCTGCTTCATCCCCGAGCCGACCTCCGGCAGGATGGTGCGCTCGCAGGTCGGCGTGCTCTGGTTCCGCATCAAGGTTCGTGGCTTCCCGGCGCATGTGTTCGAGGCCGGCATCGGCGCCAACGCCATCAAGGCGGCCTATCACCTGATCCAGGCCGTGGAGCAGATCGAGATCGACTGGAACAAGCGCGCCGAGACCGACGTGCACTTCAAGGCGGTCGAGCACCCGATCAACTTCAACCCCGGCATCATCAAGGGCGGCGACTGGGCCTCGTCCGTGCCGGCGTGGTGCGACGTCGATTGCCGGATCTCGATCCTGCCGGGCTGGTCGGTGGCGGACGCGCAGGCCGAGATATTGGCGTGCATCAACAAGGCCGCGCGCGACCATCGCTTCCTGTCCAACAATCCGCCTGTCGTGGAGTGGTCGGGTTTTCTCTCGGAAGGCTACGAGCTGAAGGATTCCGCGGCGCCCGAAGCCGCGTTCGGCAAGGCCTATGACGCGGTGTACGGCGGCGCCACGCCGGACCTCGTCTTCACCGCGCTCACCGACACCCGGTTCTACGGGCTGAACTACAACATCCCCAGCCTCTGCTTCGGCGCCGACGGCCAGGCGATGCACGGCTTCAACGAATACGTCGATCTGGAGTCGCTGCGAAAATCCACCAAGGCGACGGCGCTGTTCATCGCGGAGTGGTGCGGGGTGGAGAAGGCGTAGTTCCAAGGAAGCGGTGGCCCTCTTTTCCCTCCCCCGCGTCTTCGCGTGGGGAGGGTGGCGCGTTTGAGAGCGAAGCGAACAAACGTGACGGGTGGGGCGCGACGCGGAAAGCAGCGTATGTGGCACCACCCCCACCCGGCCGGCCTATCGGCCGGCCACCCTCCCCACGCAAGGGCGGGGGAGGGAAAGGAGCGCCGCCGCTATGGATTGCTAGGTCTTCGGCCACAGCGCCGCGACGATCGCGTCCAATCCATCCGTCAACGCTGCAGGTCCCGGCTGCAAAATCAGCGGCGATTTGATTTCCACGATTCGGTTCTCGCGGATGGCGGGAATGTCGCCCCAGCCCGGGCGCTGGCGCATTTTGTCGGGCACGACTTTCTTGCCGCACCATGACGCCAGGATCACGTCGGGCGCGGCGTCGCGCACGGCGTCCGGCGTGACGATGCGGTCCTTCGCGGCTTTCTGAAATCGCAGATCCGGGAAGATGTCTTCGCCGCCGGCGATCTCGATCAGTTCGGACACCCAGCCGATTCCCGAAATCAGCGGGTCGTCCCATTCCTCGAAATACACTTTCGGCTTCACCGGATGCAGTCTCGCGGCCGCAGCGATGCCGGCGAGGCGTTGCTCGTAGCCAGCAGCCAGTTGCTCGGCGCGCTCGGCCGCCCCCACCATCGCGCCCAGCAGGCGGATCATCGCCAGGATGCCGGCAATGTCGCGCTGGTTGAACACGTGGATCGCGATCCCGGCGCGCACCAAAGCGCTCGCGATATCCGCCTGCAGGTCGGAGAAGCCCAGCACCAGGTCGGGATCGAGCGCCAGGATCTTCGGCAGGTCGGCGGAGATGAAGGCCGACACCCGCGGTTTTTCGCGCCGCACCTGCTTTGGGCGCACCGCATAGCCGGAAACGCCGACGATGCGGTCCTGCTCGCCGAGCAGGTACAGCGTCTCGACGGTTTCCTCGGTGAGGCAGACGATCCGTTGGGGCGGGAAATGGCGCATGGGCTGCTATGCCGCGAAACAAAAGCCTTGTCACGATGGCTCGGCCTGACAGAATTCCGCGAACGCCCGCGCCACGACGGGCCTGCCGGGAGAACGTTCGCCTGATGTCATTGCTGGAAAAGATCAAGGCGCTGCCGATGCCGTTCTCGGTGTCGATGGGCGTCACCTTCACCGAGGCCGAGCCCGCGCGCGTCGTCGCCACCATGCTGGTGCGCGAGGATCTGTGCACGGTCGGCCACGCGATCCATGGCGGCGCGGTGATGGCGCTGGCCGATGCGGTCGGTGCCGCGGCCACCGTGATCAACCTGCCGGACGACGCGCAGGGCACCACCACCATCGAGAGCAAGACCAACTTCGTCGGCCGCGCCAAGGCGGGAACGACCGTGCGCGCGACCGCCACGCCGGTCCATCTCGGGCGACGCACCCAGGTCTGGCAGACCCGGATCGAGAGCGAGGACGGCAAGCTCGTCGCGGTGGTGACGCAGACCCAGCTGGTGCTATGAGCCATTCAGGCGCGTTAAGGTTTCGCAAACCATGACGCGCCGGATTTGTGAACCATGCCGACAATTGAGGCGCTGCCGCCCCTTGAAGTTAATGGTGCAACGCAACATATTGCGGGTCTAGGGAATCGAACGCTTTTCCTCGAGGGCAACTTGAGGAAAATTCTGATGTCATCTGTTACCGCCCATTTTGCCGCCGCCCGCGGCCAGGTTCGTACGCTGACCGCGCGCGAACTGCCGCTGTTCCGCGAACATCTGCTGAGGCTCGATCGCGAAAGCCGTCGCGATCGCTTCAACGGTTCGCTCGACGACGATTTCCTGGCGCGCTACGCCGAGAAGTGCGTGCAGGACGGCACCATCATCCTGGCCTATTTCGAGCACGACATGGTGCGCGGCGCCGCCGAGCTGCATCAACCCGACCTGTCGGCCGACTCGCTGCCGGAGATCGCGTTCTCCGTGGAGTCGTCGGTGCGCCGCCAGGGCGTCGGCAGCATCCTGTTCACCAAGCTGATCGCGAAGGCGCGTTCGATGGGCTATCGCAGCCTGCGCATCACCACCGGCGCGCAGAACGACGCGATGCGCGCGCTGGCCAACAAGTTTGGCGCGCGGCTGTCGTTCCGGCACGGCGAATCCACCGGCAATATCGATCTTACGGAAGCGCCGACGCCCGGCGTCGTGGCGCAGCCGAAGACCGCGGCGCTCGATGTCGCGCGCGCGGTCACCGACTACAACCGGGCCTATTGGGGCCTGTGGTTCAAGCTGTACGGGATGATCAAGCCCTCATAATCGAGGCTTGTAATTCGAGGCTTGCGGGCAGGGCGGTTTCGCCCTGCCGACGGCAGCCTGGGTCAGGCGCCGACGCGCTTGTCGTTGCCGACGATTCTCCGCGACACCTTGCGTTCGACCACGATCGAACGCTGCGCGCCCTGTTCGCCGGCAATCACGCGGGTGGTGCGCACAGCGCTGCGGCTGGCCTTCTTCACTTCGCTTTGCACGGCGTCGAGCGGCATGCCCATCAGCGATGCCGCGATCTCGGCCTGCTGCTCGAGATCTTCGGTAATCCCCATCGCCGCGAAAATCGCTTCGTCCAGGGTCGGTGGGTCGCGCCTGACGCGACGCGTGCCATACTTGGTAGTCCAGTCTTCGCTCATAACCCGCCTCAATGTTGAATTGAGATACCTAGCCAAGCCTATGTTGCATTGCAATATGGAATTGGCGTGACAACGCTGCCATGCAAAATACATTCCCGCGAGCGTAGCCTGTCAGCCTTCGACCATCTCGGACGCAGCGACAGTGGCGCGCGCCGGCTGCGGCCAGCGCTTCAGCGCCGCATGGCCGGCGTCGGTTAGTGAATAGATGCCGCGCGCGGCGCTCTCGAACCAGCCATAGACATTGCGATGCAGGATCTTCTGCGCATCGGGAAATTCCGGTGTCAGCTCGCGCACTTTTCGCGGCCCCGGCACCAGCATCGCGGCGCAGGCCAGCGCCTGCTGCCGGTACGCGGTCATGATCGGCGCCCGGGTGCTGCCGCCGAGCGCGGGATCGCCAAGCCGCTTCTTGTGCTCGGTGACCAGCCGCGAGCGCTTTTTCGGATTGCGCCGCGGGGTGATGGCGTTGGGCGCCACCAGCACCTCGACGCCGCCGGCCTCGGTGATTCCCAATAGGCCGAAGCCGAGCCGCCGGCACAGGTTGCGGTAGCGCGCATCGCTCTCGCGGCCTTTGCCGCGGATCGACAGTCTGGCCGCCAGCCACACCTCGTCGCAGGCGCCGGCGCGATCGACGCCTTGCAGCAGCAGTTCGAGATTGAAGGTCAGCTTCAATTCGCCGATCACCACGATCGGCGGATCGTCGCCGTTGATCGCCACCAGATCGCAGCCGCCGATCTCGCCCTTGACGCTGAAGCCAAGGCCTTCGAGGAAGTTTTTGACCGGCAGATAGAGGGTGGTTTCCAAGACGGCCCCTGAACGGTGAGACGATGGGTCGCTGCAACCGCGACTCAGGGGCGGAGTTTAGACCGGATCGCGCGCGACGGCAGCCTGGGGCGGCCGTGAGGCTGCGACGATTCGGAGACCTCCTTGCAACGCCTTCTCGAAATGTCCGACAGTTTTCGCGTCCTGCCGCATGTCATGGCGCTGACCGTGGCCTATCTGCTGGCGTTGCCGATCGGCTGGAACCGGGAGCGCGCCGAACGCAGCGCCGGGCTGCGCACCTTTCCGCTGGTGGCGGTGGCCACCTGCGGCATCGTGCAGGCCACCGAGGGCGTCTTGAACGGCCATCCGGAAGGCACCGCGCGCATCATCGAGGGCCTGATGACCGGCATGGGCTTCATCGGCGGCGGCGCCATCCTCAAGGACAATGGCTCGGTGCGCGGCACGGCAACGGCGGCCAGCCTGTGGTCCACCGGCGCCACCGGCGCCGCGGTCGGCCTCGGTGCCTACGACGTCGCCGTGGTGGTGTCTCTATTCACGTTCCTGACGCTGTGGCTGCTGGTGCCGTTCAAGCGCGAGGGCGGAGATGAGGAGGCGGTAAAGCCGAAAATCGAGGGGTGAGTGTCAGCTTGACGCTGTGGTAAGGGAGCCAATACCCAGCTTCTCTACCGCAGGTTACGATGACGTGGAGTGCAGCCATGTCGAAATATGAAGCCCTCGGAGATTTTCTCCGCCAGCAAGACGGTGAGCGGGTGCGGTTGTCGTTTGCTGACGTCGAACGCATTACTGGCGTGAAGCTTCCACCATCGGCCGACAAGCATCAGCCTTGGTGGAGCAACAACCCTTCAAATAATACAATGACGCGTGTCTGGCTCGATGCTGGCTTCGAAAGCGAACAGGTTGATTGGCTACTCGGCGGCCGCTTTGCGCCATCGCTACAGCTCAGGCTCGGGTCCTCGCCGTTGGTGGTCGTTTCTTGGGTCTTGTCCACTACGGAGAGAAGAGGCCCGTGCTATGCCGTCTGTCAGTACAAACCTCGCACCGCCTCATCCGCCAGCACGACGGTGGGCTTGCCGTTGGCCACGCCTGCGGTCATGCCTGCATCCTGAAGCCGCGCGATCAGGCGCTGAGTGCGCAGCCGCGCGGCGCTGCTGTCGATGTGGTAATAAGTGTCAAGCATGTGTTCCGGCGAAAAGTATGAATCTCCGGGTTCGCCGACTACGGCAATGCCGTGCCGCTGGAATATCGCGCGGGCCTGATCGGCGATTGGCAATCGGCCGTCCGGCATCTGATAGCAGTTGTCCCCTGCCACCGCCGGCCACGTCACATAAATGCGAACGCCACGCTGCGCGTGCAGCCCAGACAGTTTCGCTGCCGCCCAGTCGACGACGGGCGGGATGCTACCGGTGGCAGCGATGTAGTCGGCGCAATTCATTCCCGCGACGCTCGACCGTCGTCGCGAGTCATCCTTACGGTCGCCGAACGGCCATTTGGCCATATCTTCCTTGATGCGCTGCAAATGCCCGGACGCCAAATCGCTGCGCATGTAGAGCCGGCCGGCATCGGACAGGTTATGCAGCGACAGATGCTGCACGACGAACGCCAGACGCGTGAGGAAAGGCTGGCTGGCGTAATAGGCTGCGTATTCGTCGGGCGTCTTATCGGTGTAATCCTGCGGCACCTGGTCGCGCGTGTAATAGACCCATTCGAAAGGCAGGATCAGCGTATCGCCCTGCCGCGCATAGGCCAGCAGGCGATCGATCTTCATCGGCAGCGGAATGCTGCCATTGTCGGCGACGTCAATCACCGGAAGCGAGAATGCCTGTTCGATCAGGCCGGGCTCGATGCCGAACATTGAGCTCGATCCGGCGTCGATCACGATGCGCGGCGCGGCGATTTTTTCCAGCAGGAATTGTGGATACCCGTAGGCAACCCTGCGGTTCCCCGACGTGAAGAAATCATACGATGACGTCAGTCCCAGCGCGCAGATCACCGCACCGAAGGCCGCGAACAGAACGAATGTGAACAGCTTGCCCATGTCAGAAATTATAGTAGATGAAAGGCGACGAGAACGACGTATTGGTCGCCACCATGGCGACAACCGCCGCCGCTCCGGCAAGCACTCCGGAAAGCGGGATGCGGCCGCGCCAGTCCGCCGCCGCAATGGCCTGGCTGTTCGGGCATAGCCAGACGATCAGCGCGGCGACAAGCAGAAGCGGACAAGCCTGACGCATGAGCGTCGAGAGTCCCGGCGCCGGATGCAGCATCGCCGCAAGCACGGCATGGGCAGTCGCGAGATCCGGCGCCCTGAAATAGACCCATGTGACATTCACAAACAAGAACGTGATGACGACGGCCAGCGGACCGGGCATGGCGTGGCCGCGCGATGCCCAAGCCTTCTGCACGCAACAGCCGAGCCCGTGCAGCGCACCCCAGGCGATGAAAGTCCAGGCGGCCCCGTGCCATAGGCCGCCGAGCAGGAAGGTGACGAACAGGTTGCGATAGACGCCGACCGATGTTGCACGGTTGCCGCCGAGCGGGATGTAAAGATAGTCGCGCAGCCAGCGCGACAGCGTGATGTGCCAGCGCCGCCAGAAATCCTGGATCGAATCGGCAAGATACGGCGAGTTGAAATTGAACGGCAGCCGGATCCCGAACAACAGCGATATGCCGACCGCCATGTCGGCATAACCGGAAAAATCGAAATAGAGCTGGAACGTGTAGGCCAGGCTGAGCAGCCACGCATCGGCAAAGCCCAGCGTCGCGACGTCCTTGTAGCCGATATCGACGAACACGCCGAGCTGGTCGGCGATCAGCAGTTTCTTCAGCAGCCCGATCGAGAACAGGCAGGCGCCTTCGACCAGCAGCACCGCGTAGGCAGGCGACGAAACGCCGATGCCATCGCGGCTGCCGAGGGCGGCGAACTGCGGCATCATCTCACGCCAGTGAATGATCGGTCCGGCGATCAGATGCGGAAAGTAGGTCACGAACAGCCCATAACTGGCTGGCTGCTGCTGCCTTGACCCGTTTTTGTAAATGTCGACCAGAAAAGCGATCTGGGTGAAGGTGTAGAAGGAGATGCCGATCGGCAATGCGATATCAAGATGCAACGGCGGTGCATCCAACAGCCAAGCCACGTTGGCGAGCACGAAATTGGAATATTTGAAGAACGCCAGCATACCAAGATCGAAAGCCAGCGCGACAACGAACACGGTTTTGCGCCGCGACGCGGACATGGATGCGACTCCGAGCAGGCGACTGGCGAGGTAGTTGACCAGGATCGAGGCAGCCAGGATCGGTGTTTGCGACGGGTTGCCCCAGACATAGAAAACGATTGACGCGACCAACAAGATCGGCAGCAACAGCTTGCGCCATCCGAGCGCCGAAGCGACAAGGAATATCGCCAGCACGGCTGGCAAAAAAATCAGGAAGAACTCACGGGTGACGAACAACATTCGATTTTTTCGCCGCTACGCTGACTGCTTGCTCTCAGAAAGTACAATAATCGACCTCATCCACGCGAACATTACAACGGTCAACGTTGCATGTATTGTCGGCATCGTAGCGCAGTCGCCGCGTGAGCATGGCGCATAGGCGAACAAGTCCTGCAAGTCTTGGTCCGACGTTTTCGCATAGGCAGTATAAGGCATCGCCGGATACAGCCGCGCGCCATCCGGTTTGACGCCGAGCCGCATCAGCCGGAAGAAGTCTTTCAGAGTGTAGTCGCCGATGCCGTATTCGCGATCCGGCGTGATGTCGGTGGAATAGATGGTGCCGACCGGCGTCGGGAATGGGAGGCCCCCGGCAAGGGTTCTGCCGCCGCCGGCTGTGTGGCAGGCCACGCAGTCGCCGAGAACAGCGATATATTCGCCGCGCGCGACGCTGGGCTGCCTCTGGGCAATCGCCGGGGAAATGTCGGGCTCCGGAATGTACAGCGCAATCGCAGCTACCGCGATGACGCCGATTTCCGTTTTGCGATGCCGACTGGGGTGCACCGACCGATCAGGAGCCCCAATCTGCGAAGGTATCGGCTTCCGATGACTGTCTATTGACCATTTTCCGCACGAAACCGACATTTTACGCGCCGCATGGCAGCAATGATTGGCAATTTGCTGCAAAGCAGCGTAAAGCGGCGCCAACCACCCGCACCGGACTCCTGGACCCGACGTGATCGCCCAATGCATAGGGGCGGCAGATTCGTTTCCGTTTGGTCCAATTGGGTCCCGACCGCTGCGGCGGTCCTTGAAACCAAGGTTTAAATCTCCGTGACATTTCTATCGACAGGTCCGTCGCTCGCCCGCGCGTTGGCCGAGCGCAACTACAGTGAATCCACCCCCGTGCAGGCCGCCGTGCTGGCCGACGACGCTGCCGGACGCGATCTTCTGGTCTCCGCGCAGACCGGCTCCGGCAAGACCGTCGCTTATGGCCTGGCCATTGCCGACAACCTGCTGGAAGGCGCCGAGAAGCTGCCGAAGGCCGGCCTGCCGCTGGCGCTGATCGTCGCGCCGACCCGCGAACTGGCACTTCAGGTACACGGCGAGCTGACCTGGCTCTACAAATATGCCGGCGCGCGTGTCGTCTCCTGCGTCGGCGGCATGGACCCGCGCAAGGAACAGCGCGATCTCGCCGAAGGCGCCCACATCGTGGTCGGCACGCCCGGCCGCCTGTGCGACCATCTGCGCCGCAATCGCCTCGACGTGTCGCAGCTCAAGGCCGTCGTGCTCGACGAGGCCGACGAAATGCTCGACATGGGTTTTCGCGAGGACATGGAGTTCATCCTCAAGACCACCCCGGCCACCCGCCGCACACTGCTGTTCTCGGCAACGCTGCCGCGCGGCATCGTGGCGCTCGCCAAACAGTATCAGCAGCAGGCGTTCCGCGTTGAAGTCGCGGGTGCCGATGGCGGCCATTCCGACATCGAATACCGCGCCATCCGGATCTCGCCGAACGACGTCGATCACGCCGTGGTCAATGTTCTCCGCTTTTTCGAATCGCCCAGCACCATCGTGTTCTGCAATACCCGTAACGCCGTCCGCCATCTGCAGACCGTCTTGCAGGAGCGTGGCTTCTCCGTTGTCGCTCTCTCCGGCGAACTGACCCAGAACGAGCGCACGTCGGCGCTGCAGGCGCTGCGCGACGGACGCGCCCGCGTCTGTGTCGCCACCGACGTTGCCGCGCGCGGCATCGATCTGCCGAATCTCGGCCTGGTGATTCACGCCGACCTGCCGAACGACGCCGAAGTGATGCAGCATCGTTCCGGTCGTACCGGCCGCGCCGGCAAGAAGGGCGTCAGCGTCCTGCTGGTGCCGCCGTCGCGCAAACGTCGCGCCGAGCTGCTGCTCAATCTGGGCGGCATCGACGCGGTGTGGGGCAGTGCGCCGACCGTGGAAGAAATCCGCACCCTCGATCAGCAGCGCATGCTGAAGGACACCTTGTTCACCGAGGAATCGACCGAGGAAGACCTGACGCTGGCGCGCGCGATGCTCGCCGAGCGTTCGGCCGAGGAGATCGCCGCGGCACTCGCGCGGCTGTATCGCGCCCGTCTGCCGGCGCCGGAAGAAGTGTCGGACCCCGGCACGTTCCGCGGCCGCGAAGATCGCGGCAACGCGCGCAACGACCGCGACACCCGCGGCCAGGACCGCAGCGAGCCGCGTGCGGCGCGTCCGAAGTCGAAGCCGCGCGAAAGCATGGGCGAGGGCTCGATGTGGTTCCGCGCCGCCATCGGCCGGCAGAAGAACGCCGAAGCCCGCTGGCTGCTGCCGATGATCTGCCGCCGCGGCGGCATCGAGAAGAACGACATCGGCGCCATCAAGATCTACGACGCCAATTCCGAGTTCGAGATCGCGGCTGGCGCGGTCGAGAAATTCCTGGTGATGGTCAAGCGCCCGGACAAGGAAGACAACATCCGCATCGAGCCGCTGCCGAACGGTCCGGAAGGCGCCATCGCCTCCAGCCGTCCGAAGCCGGAAGATCGCGACTATTCCAATGCCAAGCGCAAGCCGAGCTACAACAAGAGCTCGGACGGCGACCGGCCGGACTTCAAGGACAAGTCGTCCTACAAGGAGAAGTCCTGGAACGACAAGCCGCAGGGCGACCGCAAGCCCTATGCCGGCGACAAGCCGCGCTACGAGGGCAAGCCGGCCTATGAAGGCAAGTCCTCCTATGGGGACAAGCCGAGCTACGACAAGCCCGCCGGCGACCGCCCGGCGTTCAAGAAGCCGCGCGCGGAAAAACCGCCTTACGTCGCCAAGGCCAAGCGCGAAGGCGGCGAGTCATTCGCGAAGCCGACGTTCGGCAAGAAGAAGAACAAGGCCTGACGGCCGCGTTCCCCGGATGCTGCGCAGCGCGCCCGTCTTCGGGCGTGGTGCGCTGCTGATCCGGGGCCCCGGTTCTTGATGACGAAGCGACCGGGATCCCGGATCTGCGGAGCGGCACAAGAGCGCCGCACCGCGTCCGGGAAACGGAGCTACACCCTTCCGCTCACCGGCAGCAGCGCGCCAGTGATGGCGCTGGCGGCGTCGCTGGCAAGAAACAATATCGCCTCGGCGAGTTCCTGCGCCGTCACCCATTTCGCAAAATCCGCGTTCGGCATGTCGCGTCGGTTGGCCGGTGTGTCGATGGTCGAGGGCAGCACCGCGTTGACGGTGACCTTGCCTTTCAACTCGGCCGCCAGCGCTTCGGTAAGGCGGTGTACGGCGGATTTCGAGGCGGCGTAGGGGCCCATGCCGGCGCCGGCCTGCAGCGCGCCGATGGCGCCGATGTTGACGATCCGTCCGGCCTTCGATTGCACGAGATGCGGGATCGCGGCGCGCGAGGCGTTCAGCGCGGTCAGCAGGTTGAGCCGGTGCATCCTCTCCCAGCTATCGTTGCTGCCGCCATCGATCGCCTCGAACGCACACGCGCCGGCGATGTTGATCAGCGCGTCGATGCCGCTGAGCTGTTTCGCCGCCGCGGCGATCGCCTGATCGGCCTGTGCCGCGTCCGACAGATCGACGCCGCCTATCTGCAGCAGCGTGGACGTGGACGCCGGGGTTTTGGCCGCGTGATCGATCGCGGCGATCACCGCGCCGCGAGCGATGGCCAGTTCGACGACGACTTGTCCGAGCGCGCCGGAGGCGCCGGTGACGACGATGATTTTTCCGTTCATGGGCAACTCCTGTCCGCGGCATGATCGCCGCTGCCGGGCGGCGCCGCAATGTCTTTTGAAGGCTACTCCGCCGGGCTGGCCTGCGCCGGCATCGCGCGGCGGCTGGCGAAGCTGCTCAGCGTCAGGGCCAGCGCGACCGCGCTGACCATCGCGCCAAGCAGCGGCAGTTGCGCGTAGTGCACGCCGGCGTTCAGCGCCGCGCCGCCGAGCCAGGCGCCGGTGGCGTTGCCGAGATTGAACGCGCCCTGGTTCAGGGTCGAGGCGAGGTTCGGTGCGTCGGTGGCGGCGTCCACGACCCAGATCTGCAGCGGCGACACCAGCGCAAAGGCGAGGCCGCCCCACAGGATCAGCAGGACGAGCGTCGGGATCGCCGAATGGATCGCCAGCGACAACAGGATCAGCACCGCCATCACGCCGATGAAGGCGCCGACCACCGTGCCCCGCAGGTTGCGGTCGGCGAGCCGGCCGCCGATCAGGTTGCCGATGGTGAGGCCGACGCCGATCGCCAGCAATGCGCCCGTGACGCCGTGCGGCGAGAGCCCGGTGACGTCTTCCAGCAGCGGCGTGATGTAGGTGAACAGGCTGAACATGCTGACCGAAGCCAGCGTCGAGATCAGCATCGGCAGCAGCACCGGCCAGCGGCCCAGCGCGCGAAACTCACGCGCCAGTCCGCCGCGCGTGCCGGGCAGGCCGGAGGGCACGTAGCGAATGATGGCGAGGCCGGCAATCAGGCCGATCACGACCACCGCCCAGAATGCGGCGCGCCATCCGGCGAATTGTCCGAGCGCCGTCCCGAACGGCACGCCGAGCACATTGGCGAGCGTGAGACCCGCGAACATCAGCGACACCGCCTGCGCGCGCTGCTCGCGCGGCACCAGGTCGCGCGCGACCACCGCGCCGATGCCGAAGAACGCACCATGCGAAAAGGCGGTGACGATCCGCGCGGCCATCAGCGTCCAGTAACCGGGCGCCAGCGCGCAGCCGAGGTTGCCGATGATGAACACCGCCATCAGCGTCAGCAGCGCTGCCTTGCGCGGCAGGCCGGCGGTGGCGATCGCGACGATGGGCGCGCCTACCACGACGCCCATGGCGTAGCCGGAGACCAGATAGCCGGCCTGCGGGATCGTCACCGCGAAACTGCGGGCGACGTCGGGCAACAGGCCCATGATGACGAATTCGGTGGTGCCGATGCCGAACGACGCGGCGGCGAGCGCGAGGATAGGTTTGGAAATCATAGAGGCGCCCAAAGTGGTTATGCTGCGATGCAGCATGTCGCCAGAAATCGCATGGCCGGCGTCCGTTGGCGAGCGCCAGAACGGGGACGCAGCCCTGCGCCATGCGGGCACGTGATGACGACGTCGTGATCTTTCGACCGGCAATGCTGCGAGGCCCGTGGTATGACACCGGCCGTGTCGTTCACTGGTTGGAATTTGAAATGAGCAGGACTAAATCGATCGATCTCGTGGGACAGGGTTTTCAGTCCGGTGAGTTTCTGGCGGCGCTGGATCGCAGGGTGGCGTTCAAAACGCAAAGCCAGAATCCGGTGGCCGGCGATGCGTTGCGCGGCTATCTCGAACAGGATCTGGTCCCGACCTTTGCGGCGCTCGGGTTTTCGTCACGGCTGATCGAATCGCCGAGCGGCAAGGGCCCGATCCTGCTGGCGCAGTATTTTGAAAGCGCCTCGGCGCCGACGGTGCTGATGTATGGCCATGGCGACGTGGTCGATGGCATGGAGGGCGCCTGGCGCGATGGCCGCGATCCGTGGCGCGCGACGCCTGCGGGCGACCGGATCTACGGCCGCGGCACCGCCGACAACAAGGGCCAGCACAGCATCCTGCTGGCGGCGCTACAGGCGGTTCACCAGGCGCGCGGCGGACGGCTGGGCTTCAATGCCAAATTCATCGTCGAGACCGGCGAGGAGATCGGTTCGCCGGATCTGCGCCCGGTCTGCGAAGCACTGCGCGACGAGTTGCGCGCCGACCTGTTTCTCGGCTCCGACGGGCCACGGCTTTCGGCGGAACGGCCCACGGTGTTTCTGGGCTGCCGCGGCGGGCTGCGCATTCACCTCGACGTCACCTTGCGCGATGGCTCGCACCATTCCGGCAACTGGGGCGGACTGCTCGCCAATCCCGGCACCATTCTGGCGAGTGCCATCGCGACGCTGGTCGATGCGCAGGGACGCCTGCAACTCGATGTCCTGAAGCCGCCGCGCATTTCCAACCAGATCCGCGCCGCGCTGGCCGGCGTCGAGATCGCGCCGACGCCGGACGAGCCGGCGCTGTCGCCGAACTGGGGCGAGGACGGCCTCACCGCCGCCGAACGGCTGTATGCGTGGAACACGCTGGAAGTGCTGGCGATGTCCGCCGGCAATATCGGCAGCCCCGCGAATGCGATTCCGGGCGATGCGCATGCCGTCCTGCAGTTGCGCTATGTGGTCGGCACCGACATCGAGAATGTCGTGCCGGCGATCCAAGAGCATTTCGACCGCCGCGGGCTTTCGATGGTGCGGGCCTCCGCACGCCAGAGCTTCGCCGCGTCGCGCACGTCGCTGGACAGTCCATGGATCGACTGGGCGGTGAGCTCGATCCGCACGACGACGGGCAAGGAGCCCGCGCTGTTACCCAATTTCGGGGGATCGCTGCCCAATGAGGTGTTCACCGACGTGCTCGGCCTGCCGACCATCTGGGTGCCGCACTCTTATCCCGGCTGCTCGCAGCACGCGCCCGACGAGCACATGCTGGTGTCGGTGACGCAGGAAGCGCTCGGCCTGATGGCCGGGTTGTTCTGGGATCTCGGCGAGTTGCCGGGGCCGCTTGCTGCGCCTTCGCTGCGGTCCTAGGATCGCTCGTCCCGCAAGTGCGTAGAAAAGCAGATGTGACCATGATCGAAAATGGATTGACCGCAAAACGACGTGCGCTTTCCATCGCGGTGCTATTGGTCGCTGCGCTGCCGATGACGATGGCGACGTCGTCACACCTTTACGCGCAGTCCGCCGACCTCGTGCTGTGCGACCGGCTCGCCGCCGATCCCGCCGACCCCGACAAGCCGGCGGATGTGAAGGGCGTGGCGGAGATCGCCAAGGGTGACGTCGCCACCGCGATCAAGTTCTGCCGGACGGCGTCGGGCGGATCGCGCCGCGCGCTGTACCAGCTTGGCCGCGCGCTGGCGGCGAACGGGCAGGGCGCCGACGCCGTCGCCGCCTGGCGCAAGGCCGCCGACAAGGGCAGCAGCTCGGCGATGGTCGAGCTCGGCGTGATGTACGGCACCGGCGCCGGCGTTGCGCGCGACGAGCCGCAGGCGCGCAAACTCCTGGAGCGCGCGGCGGAAGCCGGCAATCCGCGCGGCATCAGCAATCTCGCGGCGCTGTCTGGCGGCGGCGGTGCGCCGTCGGATCCGGTGCGGGCGCGGGCGCTGCTGGCGAAGGGCGCGGAGAGCAATGCCGAAGCGCAGTACCAGCTCGGCATGATGTTGTCGGAAGGGCTTGGCGGCGCCAAGGACGACGTCGCGGCGCGCGCGCTGTTCGAGAAGGCGGCAGCGCAGAACCACGCCGGCGCGCTGGAGCGGATGGGCGCCTTCGCGCAGGCCGGCCGCGGCGGCGCGGCGGACAAGACGGTGGCGAAGTCCTACTACGAAAAGGCCGCGGCACTCGGCGACGACGACGCCAAGGCGGCGCTGAAGCGGCTGGAGTGTCCCTACGTGCTGAAAGACAAGCGCGGCAACGTTGTCAGCAATCTTTGTTTCTAGGAGTTTGATCGCCCGTTGTTACTTGTCCCGGACGCGATGCAGCACAAAGTGCTGCTTCGCAGAGCCGGACCGTTACGAACTCCGGCGTCTGGTACGGTCCGGCTCTGCAGCGCACGACGCCTCCTGGCGGAGGCGCGTTGCACTGCGTCCGGGACAAGTGTCTTGAGTCAGATTAGGCAGCTCACGCCGGCGGCCAGTTGCGCAGGGTCATCTCGGCGATCCCTCGCAACTGCGCATGGGTGGCGCCGCCGGCGGCCTGCACGGCCATGCCCTGCAGCAGCGCCGTGATGTAGCGCGCGAGATCGGCGGCATCGGCGCCGGCGGGCAGGTCGTTCTCGGCCAGCGCGCGCTCGAAGCGTTCGCGCAGTTCGGTTTCGCTCTTGGCGCGGCGCGCCATCAATTCCTGCTTGATGGTTTCGGCGGCGTCGCCGCAACTCAGCGCGCCCTGCACCGCCAGACAGCCCGGATTGTCCGGATGGGTCAGCGCCTCGGCGGCCTGATACAGCACGTGAGTGACCACCTCGCGCGCCGTGGGCTTGTTCAGCGCCTCCCGGTAATAGCCCCCGGGTCCGTCGGCATAGCGATCCAGCGCCTTGCGAAACAGCTCCTCCTTGTTGCCGAAGGCGGCGTAGAGGCTCGGCTTGGTGATGCCCATGGCCTCGGTGAGGTCGGCCATCGAGGCGCCCTCGTAGCCCTTGCGCCAGAACACCTGCAGCGCCTGGTCGAGCGCCTTTTCGCAGCTGAATTCGCGCGGGCGGCCCATGGCCATGACGAGTCCTCCGGGGTCAAGTTCGAGTTTCGTACCTTTCGTTAGATAAGTCCCTTGACAGCAGATGTCGATAGCCCATCTATACCGCACGTTACGAATGTGTGCGATGCAGCGTAGCGGGTATCGCGTGGATCGGGGCGGCCATGGCAGGCCACTCCTGTCCGGATCGGGGGCAGCGATGGCCCGATTGGAAATTATGGGGTTCGACATGAAAAATATCATCAAAAACAACCGCTTGCTCACCACCGTCGCGATTCTCGCGGTGCTCGCGAGCGGCGGGGCGTCGGTGCTGGTCGATTGGAACAGCGCGGCGAAGGCCGAACCGGCCGTTGCTGCAGCGCCACCGGCCGTACAGGCGTCGGTCGCCGTGGTCGAAGCAAAGGCCACCGCCGCGTCGGATGAGTTCTCCGGGCGCCTCGAAGCCGTCGAGCGCGTCGAGATTCGCTCCCGCGTCGCCGGCGCGATTCAGGAAATCCATTTTCGCGAGGGCGCGCTGGTCAAGAAGGACGACCTGCTGGTCCTGATCGATCCTGCGCTGTACGCCGCCGATGTCGCCCGCGCCGACGGCCAGGTAGCGGCGGCGAAGGCACGGCTGGTGCTGACCAAGAACGAGTTCGACCGCGGCCAGCAGCTCTCGGATTCGCGCTGGATCTCGCAGAAGGATCTCGACAGCCGCATCAACGGATTTCGCGAGGCCGAAGCCAACCTGAAGGCGGCCGAGGCCGCGC
>NZ_JAQGJD010000299.1 GCF_028290785.1 Tardiphaga sp.
TCGCCCGTCCCGAGGTGCACGCCCAGCTCATCACGCAGGCCCGCGACGAAGCGATGCGGATTTTGCAGGACAATCCCAAGCTGGAAGGCGACCGCGGCGAAGCGCTGCGGTGCCTGCTGTATCTGTATGAACGCGACGAGGCGTTGCCGCTGATCGGGGCGGGATAATCCCAATGTGTCATTCCGGGGCGCGAGCGGCGAAAGCCGAACGCGAACCCGGAATCCCGGAGTGTTCATCGTTCCATGCCGAGGTTCCCCGCCACTCCAATTGGAGTGGCTGAGGTTCGCTCGCGCTGCTGCGCTCGCGCCCCGGAACGACAGTGAGAAGCGGCTAATCCACCTTCGCCGGCACCTGCTTCGGCACGACCGTATTGGCCGCCCGCGCCGCATTCGCCATCTCGGCCAAAGCGGCGATCTTCTTCTGCGAATCGGAGCCGGGCTGCACCACGCCGGCCGACATGATCAGCGTCGCGGCGTCCTCGGCCGACATGTCGATGTCGATGATCTTGCTCTTCGGGACGTAGAAGAAAAAGCCGGTGGTCGGATTCGGTGCGCACGGCAGGAACACCGAGATGTGCTCCTCCTGCCCTGGCAAACTGTTGCTGATCTCGACGCTCGGCGGCTGCGAGATCAGCACAATCGACCACATCCCCGGCGACGGGAACTCGACCAGCCCGACGCGGCGAAAGCTCGAGCCGTTGCCCGAAAACAGCGTCTCGAACACCTGCTTCAAGCCGCGATAGATCGCCCGCACCACGGGCATCCGCCCGAGCAGGTTCTCGCCGAGGTCGACCAGCGAACGGCCGATCAGGTTCGCGGTGAGGAAGCCGAGCAACGTCAGTGCCACGAAGGCGACGATCAGGCCGGAGCCGGGGATGCCGTAGGGCAGATACTGCTCCGGACGATAGGCCTCGGGCACCAGCGGCCGTACGATCGCATCGACCCAGGTCACGAACCACCAGGTCAGATAGAAGGTGATGGCGATCGGGCCGGCGACGATCAGGCCGGTCAGGAAGTAATTGCGAATTCGGGCCATGAAGCCCCGCGGCGTCTCCGGCGGAAGGTCGCCGGCGGGCGGGGTCGGCGGCAGGTCGGTGCGGTCCATGAACGTTCCTGCAAATCCGCGCGGCTTTTGCCGCGCGCCGTGACAATCTGACCGCCAGCCTAGCAGATTTTGCTACCGCGGTAGAACCAAATATCCAGGCCGTGACGTAGCATGATGGCCCAGGACCGGCACACAAAATCGAATCGCCCGCAAACCTGCTCTCGCGCCGCCCAAAAAATCAGGCAGTCGCTACAACGAGGCTGATTTCCACGGGAGCGTTTTTTGGCAACTGGAATACGCCAACTGAGGTTCTCGCGTGAACGCCAGCTTCTCCGAAGATCGAATAGAGAACTTCAGATGCTCCGTCGGAGACCTCGCTTTGCTGGGTAAACCCATCGGCCGACTGCACATAAACATTGATGGAAAGAATCTTCCTCACTCTATCCAGAGTTTCAAATTGTCGAAGCAGAAGAGCCACAGCCCTCATGATGCAGACTTTTGCCGCCAGCTGTCCTTGCATCAAGGAGACGTCCTTGCCGACAGCGCCCTGGATCACGACGGTATCGCCGACGCGCGGAATCTGTCCGCTGATATAAATCAGATCATCGTGCACAACCAACGGCGCGTAATTGCCGCCCACTTTGATTTCGCCGTCAAAATCGTAACCGAGTTCAACAGCTATCTGCCGAAAACGCGCTTCTCTGCTCATTTTACGTCATTCCATCGGCAACTTTGGGCTGCATCAGCCTTCACCCGGCCGACCATCATTGATCGATTGAGGGCGACCTACTCCACCGTGACCGATTTCGCCAGATTGCGCGGCTGATCGACGTCGGTGCCCATGATCACGGCGGTGTGGTAGGCCAGCAGTTGCACCGGAATGGCATAAACCATCGGGCTGAAGGTCGCCGCCATGTCCGGCATGATGATGGTCACCAGCGAGTCAACGGTGGCTTCCTCGGCGCCCTTGGCATCCGTCATCAGGATGATCTTGCCACCGCGGGCCGCCACCTCCTGCATGTTGGACACCGTCTTCTCGAACACCCGGTCGAACGGCGCGATCACCACCACCGGCATATTCTCGTCGATCAGCGCGATCGGGCCGTGCTTGAGTTCGCCGGCGGCGTAGCCTTCAGCGTGGATGTAGGAAATCTCCTTCAGCTTCAGCGCGCCTTCCAGCGCCAGCGGATAGCTGGTGCCGCGGCCGAGGTAGAGCACGTCCTGGCACTTGGCGATGTCGCGCGCGAGCTTCTCGATCTGCGGCTCGGTGGCCAATGCCGCCGCCATCAGGCGCGGGATTTCCACCAGGCCATGCACCAGCCTGGCTTCGTCTTCGTCCGACAATTCGCCGCGCGCCTTGCCGGCGGCCACGGCCAGCGCCGCCAGCACCATCAACTGGCAGGTGAAAGCCTTGGTCGAGGCGACGCCGATTTCCGGGCCGGCCAGCGTCGGCATCACGGTCTCGCTCTCGCGCGCGATGGTCGAGGTCGCTACGTTGACCACCGACAGCGTGTGCATGCCCTGCTCCTTGGCATAGCGCAGCGCCGCCAGGGTGTCGGCAGTCTCGCCGGACTGCGAGATGAAGATCGCGAGATCCCCCTTGCGCACCGGCGCTTCGCGGTAACGGAATTCAGAGGCCACATCGAGTTCGACCGGTACCCGGCCGAGCCGCTCAAACCAGTACTTGGCGACGTAGCCGGCGTAGCTGGCAGTGCCGCAGGCGGTGATCGAGATGCGCTGGATATCGCGAAAATCGAACGGCAGCTTGGTCGGCAGCGAGACGCGCTCGCTGGCCATATCGACATAACGCGCAAGCGTGTGGCCGACGACCTCCGGCTGCTCGTGGATTTCCTTGGCCATGAAGTGGCGGTAGTTCGCCTTGTCGACCATGAAGGACGACGCGCCCGACTTCATCACGTCGCGCTTGACGATCGTGCCCTGCTCGTTGTGCACCACCGCGCCCTTGCGGTTCAGCACCACCCAGTCGCCATCCTCGAGATAGCTGATGTCGTCGGTAAACGGCGCCAGCGCAATGGCGTCGGAGCCGAGATACATCTCGCCGTCGCCATAACCGACCGCGAGCGGCGAACCCTTGCGGGCGCCGATCATCAGGTTCTGGTGATCCTTGAAGATGAACGCCAGCGCAAAGGCACCGCGCAGATGCGGTAGCGCCTGTTTCACCGCGTCGGGCGGCGACATGCCCTTCTTGATGTAGGAATTGACCAGATGGGCGACGACTTCTGTATCGGTCTCGCTGACGAACACCGCGCCCTGCTGTTCCAACATCAGCCGCAACTCGCGAAAATTCTCGATGATGCCGTTATGGACGACGGCGACGCCGTCGGCGGCATGCGGATGCGCATTGGTCTCGGTCGGCTTGCCGTGGGTGGCCCAACGGGTATGCCCGATGCCGATATGGCCTGACAGCGGCGACTTGCCCAGTCTGGCCTCCAGGTTCTTCAGCTTGCCTTCCGCGCGGCGGCGCTCCAGATGGTCGCCTTCCAGGGTCGCCACGCCAGCCGAATCGTAGCCTCGATATTCGAGGCGCTTCAGCGAATCCACGATCTGGTCCGCCACCGGACCGCGTCCCAAAATTCCGACAATGCCGCACATGCGGGTCAATATCTCCAGGTGGTATGAAAATGCCATAACATAACGGCTTCTCTTAGCTAGAAACGCAGAGACTTAGGTACTCAATAATTATTGCCGATTGAGACAGCTTTAGGCGTTCGCGCGGCGATTTTGAGTGACTAATTTAACAAATCGTCAACTTCTTTGCGGAAGCCTCCATCTTTACGGAGGCGATGTTCATGGCCGACACGCGCAAGCCGCCCGACACTGTCCAAAGCTACTTTGCCTCGGCGCGGCCCAGGCCGGTCGAGGCGCGAAGCCAGGGCAGTCGGCTGGCTCACTGGCCGCCACCGATGCGCAGCGCCGAGATCATCCGGAAGGTCATCAAGCAACCGCATAAGCCGGAAGAGCCCCCGAACCGCGCCGTGCGCCGCGGCTGGCGGCTGAAGCGCGAGTTGTTTTCCGACGAGGAATCCTAGGGCAGCTCACTTCGGCTGCTTGTCGCCCGCTTTCATGTCGCGAAACCGTTTCGCCCAGCCCTCCTTGGCGATCTGCTGGCTGCGTTCCACAGCCAGCGCGTCATCGGGTACGTCGCGGGTGATCACCGAGCCAGAACCGATATAGGCCCCCGCGCCGATCTTCACCGGCGCGACCAGCGACGAGTTGGAGCCGACGAAGGCCCCGGCACCGATCGTGGTCTTGTGCTTGTTGAAGCCGTCGTAATTGCAGGTGATGGTGCCGGCGCCGATATTGGCGCCCGCGCCGATATGGGTGTCGCCGATATAGGTGAGATGATTGACCTTGACCCCGGCCTCGAGGATCGCGGCCTTGGTCTCCACGAAATTGCCGATCCGCGCGCCCTCGCCTACCTGCGTGCCCGGCCGCAGCCGCGCATAGGGGCCGATCGAGGCGTTCTTACCGATCGAAGCCTGCACGATATGCGAGAACGCGTGGATCACCGCGCCGTCCACAATGCTGACGCCCGGCCCGATCACCACGTAATGCTCGATTGTGACGTCATTGCCAAACGTGGTGTCGGCAGAGAGGAAGACCGTCTCGGGAGCGACGATGGTGACGCCGGCGTCGAGCGCCGCCTTGCGTAGCCGCGCCTGCATGATCTGCTCGGCCTCCGCGAGCTGCGTTTTGGTGTTGATGCCGCGCACTTCGTCCTCGCCTGTTTCGATCACGGTCGCCTGCAGGCCCATGGCGCGGACCACCTCGACCGCATCGGTCAGGTAGTATTCGCCCTTGCTGTTGGCCTTGCCGATGCTTTCGATCACCTTCAGCGCGGTCTTGCCGTCGAACGCCATCACGCCGGCGTTGCAGAGATCGACCTTGCGCTCGGTCGGCGTGGCGTCGGCATGTTCGCGGATCGCCACCAACTGGTCGCCCTCGACCAGCAGCCGGCCATAGCCGGTCGGGTCGGCGGCGCGAAATCCCAGCACCGTCAGCGCGGCGCCGGCCTGCAGCGGCGCGCGCAGACGTTCGAAGGTGTCGGCCGAGATCAGCGGCGTATCGCCGAACGCAATTAGAATATCGTCGGCGCCCTGAGCGATGGCCGCCTTCGCGGCGAGTACGGCATGCGCGGTACCGAGCCGCTCACGCTGGATGAAGGTTGCGGCATCCGGCCGCGCCCGCTTCGCTTCGTCCGCCACCGGCTGGTGGTCGGGCCCCACCACGACGGCCAGCGCTGAGCCGGGGCCATGCGGCGCC
>NZ_JAQGJD010000308.1 GCF_028290785.1 Tardiphaga sp.
TGCGGGGAGGCTCGCCGCGATCTTCGCGGCGGGCGAGGGGGTAGGCTCCGGGGCGGGGATGAGCGCGCGCCATAAAGCGTCCAGTTTCACTTGGTACGATACGCCAAAATACATCTGATCAGGGAAAATGACATGACAGCCGCGACCGCCAAGAAGCCCGCCTTCACCGATTACATTGTCAAGGACATCTCGCTGGCCGAGTTCGGCCGCAAGGAAATCTCGCTGGCCGAGACCGAGATGCCCGGCCTGATGGCGACGCGGGAGGACTACGGTCCCAAACAGCCCCTGAAGGGGGCGCGCATTGCCGGTTCGCTGCACATGACGATCCAGACCGCGGTCCTGATTGAGACGCTGGCGGCGCTCGGCGCCGACGTCCGCTGGGTCTCCTGCAATATCTACTCGACGCAGGACCACGCCGCGGCGGCGATTGCGGCCGCCGGCATCCCGGTTTTCGCGGTGAAGGGCGAGACCCTCACCGAATACTGGGATTATACCGCGAAGCTGTTCGACTGGCACGGCGGCGGTACGCCGAACCTGATCCTCGATGACGGCGGCGACGCCACCATGCTGGTGCATCACGGCGTGCGCGCCGAGCAGGGCGACGTCAAGTTCCTGGACAAGCCGGAATCGGAAGAAGAGGAAGTGTTCTTCGCGCTGATCAAGCGGCTGTTGAAGGAAAAGCAGAAGGGCTACTTCGCGGAGATCGCCAAGAGCATCCAGGGCGTCTCGGAGGAAACCACCACCGGCGTGCACCGGCTCTACAACATGGAGATGGAAGGCAAGCTGTTGTTCCCGGCGATCAACGTCAACGACAGCGTGACGAAATCGAAGTTCGACAACCTCTATGGCTGCCGTGAATCGCTGGTCGACGGTATCCGTCGCGGCACCGACGTCATGATGTCCGGCAAGGTGGCGATGGTCGCGGGCTTCGGCGATGTCGGCAAGGGCTCGGCTGCCTCGCTGAAGCAGGCCGGCTGCCGCGTCATGGTGTCCGAAGTCGATCCGATCTGCGCGCTGCAGGCGGCGATGGAAGGCTATGAAGTCGTGACCATGGAAGACGCCGCACCGCGCGCCGACATCTTCGTCACCGCGACCGGCAACAAGGACATCATCACCATCGAGCACATGCGCGCGATGAAGGTTCGTGCCATCGTCTGCAACATCGGCCACTTCGACAACGAGATTCAGATCGCGCATCTGAAGAACCTGAAGTGGGACAACATCAAACCGCAGGTCGACGAGATCACCTTCCCGGACGGTCACCGCATGATCCTGCTGTCGGAAGGCCGCCTGGTGAACCTCGGCAACGCCATGGGTCACCCGTCCTTCGTGATGTCGGCATCCTTCACCAACCAGACGCTGGCGCAGATCGAACTCTACGCCAACAACACCGACGGCAAGTACAAGAAGGAAGTGTACGTGCTGCCGAAGTCGCTGGACGAGAAGGTTGCCATGCTGCACCTCGCCAAGATCGGCGTGAACCTGACCAAGCTGCGTCCGGACCAGGCGAGCTACATCGGCGTCAAGCCGGAAGGCCCGTTCAAGGCGGATCATTACCGGTATTGAGATCGACGGTTCCCAGATACTGACTGTGCAAGGGCCCCGGAGCGATCCGGGGCCTTTTGTAATTTGGTGCAGCAATCTTTGGTTGCGTAGATGCTTGCGCTATCCTACGGCTGAAAGGCGATCAAAACCGCTTCGTGCAAATGAGGAGGATGGAATGTCCGATGAGACAGCGAACGTCGATCTACTCAAGGAAACGTATCGCCGCTGGAGTGAAACGCGTGGTGAAAATGCGGAAGTTTTCATGGACCTTGCCGATGCCAACATCCAGTTCGGCTCTATCCCACGCGGCGCGGCGCCCCTGACATTCGCCAAGGCCTACGACTGTCGCGATGCGCTGCGCGAATACTTCGACGGGCTGCATGCGGGGTGGACGATGGTGCATTACACCATTGACGAATTCATCGCGCAGGGCGACGTCGTGGTGGCGCGCGGCACGTGTGCCTGGAAGAACCGGCGCACCGGCAAGGTCGCCGAGTCACCGAAGGTTGATTTCTGGCGATTCAGGAACGGCAAGGCGATCGAGTTCTATGAGTACTTTGACACGGCGCACGTCGCAGCCGCCGCGGCCTGAGAATGGTTGTCCGAGACCGTTGCGTCATTGCGCAACTGGGTCCCGTTCGTGAAGGCCCGCTCGCAGGTCGAGCTTAGGCCCGACCGATGTCGTATAGCTGATTGCAAAAGCCCCGGAGCGATCCGGGGCTTTTTTCGTAGCCCGGATGACAATCCGGGCTACGATTTCATACCTTACTTAGCTGCGCCGATCGCAAACTTCAGCGTGCCGATGCCATCGACGCCGCACTCGATCTGGTCGCCGGGATGCAGGGCCGCGACGCCGGCCGGGGTGCCGGTCAGGATGACGTCGCCGGCGCCGAGCTCGACCTGCAGCGACAGTTTGGCGATGATCTCGGCGACGTTCCAGATCATCTCGGAGAGGTCGCCCTTCTGCCGCTCGGTGCCGTTGACCGAGAGCCAGATCTTGCCGGTGGACGGGTGGCCGATCCTGGAGGCGGGCGCCAGCGCGCCGGATGGCGCCGACATGTCGAACGACTTGCCGATCTCCCAGGGCTGCTCTTTCTTGCGCGACGCCATCTGTAGGTCGCGGCGGGTCAGGTCGACGCTGACGCCGTAGCCCCAGACATGGTCGAGCGCCTTGTCGGCGGAGATGTTGAGGCCGCCGCTCTTCAGCGCAACGATCAATTCGACCTCGTGCTGCATGTCCTTGGTCAGCGTCGGGTAGGGCACCGTGCTGCCTTCCGGCACGATCATGTCGGCGTGCTTGGCGAAAAAGAAGGGAGGGTTGCGCTCGTCATTGCCGAGTTCGCGGATGTGCTCGAGGTAATTGCGGCCCACGCACCAGACGCGGCGCACCGGGAATTTCTTGTCGTCGCCCTGAACGGCGATGGCGGCCTGCGGCGGAGGGGCGATAACGAACGATGCGGTCATGGACGGCTCTCAAAGGGTTGGACGACACTCACCGTCATTGCGAGGAGCGAAGCGACGAAGCAATCCAGTTCTTGTAATGCGGGCTAGCTGGATTGCTTCGCTTCGCTCGCAATGACGACGACAGGTGTTACGCCGGAGCGTCGAGCGGGGCCAGCGGACTGGCATCACGATGTTGCAATTTGAAGAACGAGGCATAGCGACCGCTCTGGCGCAGCAGGTCGTCATGACGACCGCGCTCGACGATCTCGCCACCCTCGATCACGAGGATGGCGTCGGCATGCATGATGGTGTGCAGGCGGTGCGCGATGACGATGGTGGTGCGGTTGCGGCAGAGATGCTCGATGGCTTCCTGCACCGATTTTTCCGACTCGGAGTCGAGCGCCGCGGTGGCCTCGTCGAGCAGGATCACCGGCGCGTTCTTCACCAGCGCGCGTGCGATGGCGACGCGCTGGCGCTGGCCACCGGAGAGCTGCGCGCCGTGCTCGCCGACCGGCGTCTGGTAGCCGAGCGGAAAGCCCATGATGAAATCATGCGCGCAGGCAGCCTTGGCGGCGGCGACGATCTCGTCCTCGGTGGCGCCGACCTTGCCGAACGCGATGTTCTCCAGAATCGTGCCGCGGAACAGATAGACGTCCTGACCGACATAAGCGGTCTGCTGCCGCAGCGAGCGGCGCGAGACGTTGGAGATCGACTGGCCGTCGATGGTGATATCGCCTTCGGTGACCTCGTAGAGCCGCAGCAGCAGCGCCAGCACGGTGGACTTGCCGCCGCCGGACGGGCCGACCAGCGCGGTCACACGGCCGGGCTCGGCGACGAAGCTCATGCGGTTCAGCACGATTTCGTCGGGGCGGTAGCGGAACGTGACGTCGTGCAACTCGACGCGTGCGTCGGTGAGCTTGAGCGGTGGCTTGTCGTCGTCGTTCGGCTCGGAGGCCGGGCTATCGACGATCTCCAGCAACATCTGTGCGCCGATCAGGCTGGAATTGAGGTCGATGTTGAGCCGCGCCAGCCGCTTGGCTGGCTCGTAGGCCAGCAGGAAGGCGGTGACGAAGGAGAAGAACTGGCCGGGCGTGGCGCCCATCGCCACCACGCTGTAGCCGCCATACAGCAGCGAGCCGGCGATGGCGAAGCCGCCCAGCGTCTCCATCAGCGGACTGGAGCGGTTCGAGACTCGCGCCATCTTGTTGGCGTTGCGCTCCACCGCGGTGATGCTGGCTTCCATGCGCTCGCGCATGGTCTGTTCCAGCGTGAATGCCTTCACGGTGCGGATACCCTGCAGCGATTCCTGCATGGTCTCCATGATGTCGGCGGTCCCAGTGAACTGGTTGCGAGCGAGGCCCTTGATGCGTTTCACCAGCTTGCGCAGGATCAGCATCGCCGGTGGGGCGATCAGGAAGCCGAACAGCGCCATATAGGGGTCTTGCATCAGCATCACGCCGACCAGCGCGATCAACGACAGCAGATCGCGGCCCACCGCGTTGATCAGCAGGCTGAGCACCTGCGTCACCGAATTGGCGCCGGCGTTGAGGCGGGCGAGGAATTCCGAGGAGTGCCGCGCCGAGAAGAAGCCGATGCTCTCGTTCATCAGCTTGGCGAACAGCCGGCGCTGGTTGTTGGCAAGGATGGCGTTGCTGATCTGCGACAGGATCACGGTATGGCCGTAGGTCGCCGCACCCTTGATGATGAAGATCAGCACGACAATGCCGGAGAACAGCGCGATGCGCGGGATGCTCTTGTCGACATAGGCCTGGTTGATGACCTCGCCGAGCATGTAGGCGGCGCCCGCGGTGGTGCCGGCCGAGATCGCCATCAGCCCGAACGCCACCAGGTAGCGGCGCCAGTAGGCGGACGCCTGTTCGGTGACCAGGCGGCGGATCAGCACCCAGGCGCCGGTGGGATCGTCAGTGATTTTGCGAGGAATATCGGCCATCCGCGTTCCAGCACGGCGCCGGGCAGGGATTTGCCGGAGGCGCCCAAGCAGGCTTCGAAGCAGCCGTCTCATTGCCCGCTAAATCGGGGACTTTCAAGCCGAAATCGGTCGAGGGGAACCGGGCGTCAGGCGGATTTCGCCAGCAATTCAATGCCATGGCGCTCGCGGGCGAGTTTCTCCTCCCAGGCCAGGGCATGCCGGGCGATGGTGCCGAGGTCGTCGTAAACGGGCGTCCAGTCCAGTGTGGCGCGAATCCGGCTGGTGTCGGCGATCATGGTCATGATGTCGCCGTCGCGCCGCGGGGCGTATTGCACCGCGAAGTTGCGGCCGGAGGCCTGGCGCACCGCCTCGATGGTCTCCAGCACCGAATAGCCGCGGCCATAGCCGCAATTCAGGGTGGTCGAAGTGCCGCCGTTGCGCAGATAGGTCAGCGCGGCGCGATGCGCCTCGACGAGGTCGCTGACATGGATGAAATCGCGCATGCAGCTGCCGTCCGGAGTCGGGTAATCGGTGCCGAACACGTCGATCTTGCTGCGCTGACCGGTGGCGGCTTCCACTGCGATTTTCAGCAGATGGGTGGCGCCCATGGTGGCGAGGCCGGTGCGACCCTGCGGGTCGGCGCCGGCGACGTTGAAATAGCGCAGCACGACGAATTCCATGCCGTAGGCCGGCGCAATGTCGTGCAGCATGATTTCGGTCATCAGCTTCGAGGCGCCGTACGGCGACAGCGGCCGCGTCGGTGCGTCTTCGGCGACCGGCGTGGAATCGGGATTGCCGTAAACGGCCGCGGTCGAGGAGAAGATGAAGCGCTTGACGCCGCACTTGACCGCGGCGCTGAGCAGGTTGCGCGTCGTCATGGTGTTGTTGCGGTAGTAAGTCAGCGGGTCGCGCATCGAATCCGGCACCACTACGGAGCCGGCGAAGTGGATGATGGCATCGATTCCGTGGGCGGAGATCACGCCCTCGACCAGGTTTTCATCCGCGACATCGCCGATGAACAGCGGTACGCCTTCGGGAAGATAGTGCGAGAAGCCTGTCGACAGGTTGTCGATGACGACCACGCTTTCGCCGGCTTCCACCAGCGCGTGGACCATGTGACTTCCGATATAGCCGGCGCCGCCGGTGACTAGAACGGTCATTGAACGCACTCACTCTTCCGCTTTGGCGGTAAAGCTAGCCGGTTCCCGGTGAAGAGTGGGTTTCGAGCGCCGCGAACTGGCGACTATGCTTAATGTTGCGTATAGGAATTGCGTCGAAATGGAGTCGTATGTGTCGATCGCGGGCAAAAGGGCCGACAGACTGCAGCTGATCGTGACCAATTTGCACTGGCGCTATTCAGGGGTCACCGCGACCAACCGCATGGTGGCGCCGAAACTGGCGCAACTGTTCCGCGCCGCTTGGCTCGGCTCCGACGCGCCGGACGGCATCGTGCGGATGGGCTTTGCCGATCTGCTGAACTTATGGCTGCGCCGCACGCCGGTGATCTGGCATGCGCGCCGCAACAACGAGATGATCGCAGGCGTGGTGCTGAAGGCGCTGGGCTGGCCGCTGAAGCTGGTCTTTACCTCCGCGGCGCAGCGCCATCACACCTGGATCACGCGCTGGCTGATCCGCCAGATGGACGCGATCATCGCCACCAGCGATATTTCGGCGTCGTATCTCAAGCGCCCGGCGACCGTCGTCACCCACGGCGTCGATGCCGATCGCTACGCGCCGCCCGCCGATCGTGCCGCCGCTTTTGCGGAAGTGGGGCTGCCCGGCCGCTACGCCATCGGCTGCTTCGGCCGCGTCCGCGCGCAGAAGGGGACCGATCTGTTCGTCGATACGATGTGCGAATTGCTGCCGCGCTATCCGGACTTCACGGCCGTGATCGTGGGCGCGATCACGCCGGACCAGCTCGGTTTCGCCGGCGAGTTGAAAAGGAAGATCGAGGCTGCCGGGCTGTCATCACGCATCGTCATTACCGGCGAATTGCCGATCGAGCAAGTGCAGCGCTGGTATCAGCGGCTGACGATCTACGCATTCACCTCGCGCAACGAAGGTTTCGGCTTGACGCTGATCGAGGCGATGTCGGTGGGCGCGGCGCTGGTGGCGACGCGGGCAGGGGCTGCGGAGATTGCGGTCGAGGACGGCGTCACTGGCGTGCTGGTGCCGACGGATGACGCGAAGGCGTTGGCACGGGCGCTGGAGCCGCTCTTGCGCGATCCCGCTGTCGCAAGCGCGATGGGTGAGCGCGCACGGAAGCGCGTGTTGGACCGGTTCAGCCTCGATGCGGAAGCGAATGGCATCGCCGCGGTCTATCGCACGCTGATTTAGAATATCTCTGCACTCGTTCCCCCGGACGCGGTGCACTGCGTCGCTTAGCGACGTGGTGCGCCGCGAAGCCGGGGCCCCGGTTGCTTGCAAA
Source organism: Tardiphaga sp. (assembly GCF_028290785.1). Lineage (GTDB taxonomy): Bacteria > Pseudomonadota > Alphaproteobacteria > Rhizobiales > Xanthobacteraceae > Tardiphaga. The sequence goes on from NZ_JAQGJD010000308.1 coordinate 7,347, forward strand.
AAAAAACCGGGATCCCGGATCTGCGCAGCAGCGTGGCGGCAATGCAAGGGCATTGCCTGAGAACGCTGCAGCGCGTCCGGGACACGGGAAGGCGCGATCTAAACTTTGTTCAAAATATCTTCCACGAACGCATCTAAATCGCCGCCGGCGAACAGAAAGCCCGGCAGCTTCGCCGCGCTCGCCGCCTCGATATCCGTGTCGCGATCGCCGATCACAAAGCTGCCGTCGTGTCGCACCGGCCAGTGCTGCATCAGATCGAGGATCATGCCGGGGCTCGGCTTGCGCCAGTGGTGGTCCTCGAGATAACCGGCCACCGATCCGGCGGGATGGTGCGGGCAGTAACGCACGTCGTCGATCACAGCACCCTGCGCCGCCATCTCGGCGCGCATCCAGGCGAACAGGGTCAGCAACTCCTCCTCGGTGAAGAAGCCGCGCGCGACGCCGGACTGGTTGGAGAACAGGAAGACGTAATAGCCGGCGTCGTTGAGGCGGCGGATCGCCTTGGCTGCATTGGGCATCCAGCGGATGCGCTCCCGGGTGCCCATGTAGCCGTCGTCGTAATTGATGACGCCGTCGCGGTCGAGGAAGGCGGCGGGCCTGGGTTCGCGGGCAGTCATGACAGCGCGATCCTCGCCTGAAAATCCGCCAGCACCTGCGCGGTGATGTCGGCCACATCGATGGCCGGAAGGTCGCGCATGCAGGCGTGGTTGTTCTGGGTGCAGACCGGCCGATGGCAGGGCTGGCAGGGCACGAAGGTCTTGGTCTGGATGGTCGCCGCCAGCGGATTGAGCGGCCCCCACAGTTGGGGCGCGGTGGGGCCGAAAATGCCGATGGTCGGCGTGTCCAGCGCGGCGGCGATGTGCATCAGGCCGGAATCGTTGGATACCGCGACCCCGGCGGCGGCCATTCCGATGACACCGTTACGAAGGTCATTGGTGGTCAGGTCGCGCGCCTTCGGACCGGCCGCAGCGACGATCTCCTGGGCCAGCGATTTCTCACCGGGGCCGCCGATCACCCAGACGTCCAGCCCCCGTTCGACCAGCAGCCGGGCGGCCTCCGCGTAATAGCTCCAGCGCTTGGATGAGCCGACCGAGCCGGGCGCCAGCGCCACTGCAGGGCCGTTGCCCAGGCCATTGGCCGCGCGCCAGCGCGCGATCTCGTCCGCCGTCACCCGGAGTTGTGGCACCGGCCATTCCGGCGGCAGCGGCGTGCCCTCGGGGAGCGCCAGCGCACATTTTTTGTCGATCATGCGCGGCAGCTTCTTCTCGCCCCAGCGCCACTGGTTAAGCAGCCCGAACCGGACCTCGCCGACGAATCCGATCCGCTCGGAGATGCCCGCCAGCGCGGGGGCCAGCGCCGATTTCCAGGTCCGCGGCATCACCAGCGCGGTGCCGTAGTTCTCGGCGCGCAGCTTAGCCGCGAGTTCCCACTGTCTGGCCAGCGCCAGCCGTTTGCGCGGCAGGTCCCAGAGTATGCCTTTGCGCACGCCGGGCATGTAATCCACCACCGGCGCCACCTGGCGGTTCACCAGCAGGTCCACCGGCCGGTTCGGCCAGCGCTCCTTGAGCACCCGCACCACCGTATGGCCGCGGACGAAATCGCCGATCCACATATAGGGCACGATCAGAATCGGACGGGTGTCGTCCGCATCCACCATGACGCCCTGATAAGAGGAATTAAGGTTCATTCTTTCAAAGACTTCGCTGCCAGTCCGGGTTCAAGTCGGTACCCGCTCCGCCCAAGCAGAACAAGCCACTTGGGAATGCTTCCAAACATGTCCCCACCTGCCTTCACCACATGGCAGGGTCCAAGTTGCCTGCAGGCCGGTACTGGGGCAAAGGTGGCGCATATCATTGGATCGGGGAATTCATGCTGCTGGTGACCGGAGGGGCCGGTTTTATCGGGTCGAACGTGGTGGCCGCGCTGAACGACGCCGGCCGCGGGGACGTCGCCGTGTGCGATTTTCTCGGCCATGATGGCAAATGGCGCAATCTCGCCAAGCGCCAGCTCGCCGACGTCGTGCCGCCGGCCGAACTGGTGGCCTGGCTGGCCGGCCGCAAGCTCGATGCGGTGATTCACCTCGGCGCCATTTCCGAGACCACGGCCACCGACGGCGACCTGGTGATCGAGACCAATTTTCGGCTGTCGATGCGCCTGCTCGACTGGTGCACCGCGACCGATACGCCTTTCATCTACGCGTCTTCCGCCTCGACCTATGGCGACGGCGCACAGGGATTTCGCGACGAGCAGAGCGTCGCGGCGCTGAAAGCGCTGCGGCCGATGAATCTGTACGGCTGGAGCAAGCACCTGTTCGACATGGCGGTGGCTGAGCGCGTTGCCCGCGGCGAAAAGCTGCCGCCGCAATGGGCCGGGCTCAAGTTCTTCAACGTGTTCGGGCCCAACGAGTACCACAAGGGCTCGATGATGAGCGTGCTGGCGAAGCGCTTCGACGACATCAAGGCCGGCCGCGGCATCCAGCTGTTCAAGTCGCACCGCGACGGCATCGCCGACGGCGACCAGCGCCGCGACTTCATCTATGTCGATGACGTCGTCCGCGTGATGATGTGGCTGCTGGCGTCGCCCCAAGTCAGCGGCATCTTCAATGTCGGTACCGGCCAGGCCCGCAGCTTCAAGGATTTGATGCTGTCGGCCTATGCGGCGCTCGGCACCGAGCCGAACATCGACTATGTCGACATGCCCGAGCAGATCCGCGGCAGCTATCAGTATTTTACGCAGAGCGAAGGCGACCGCCTGCGCGGTGCCGGCTACAATGGCGGCTTCACGTCGCTGGAAGATGCCGTCGGCGCTTACGTCACGGGGTTCCTCGATCAGCCCGATCGTTTTCGCTGAGAGTGCAACAGGTAAGAGTTTGATGTTCGATTTCGACGCCCTGTCGCATGCGATTGCCCGCCAGACCGTGCTCTGCGTCGGCGACCTGATGCTCGACGAATTCGTTTACGGCGAAGTCTCGCGTATTTCGCCGGAAGCCCCGGCGCCGGTGATCGCGGTCCAGCGCAGCGAGATCAATATCGGAGGCGCCGGCAATGTCGCGCGCAATATCGCGGCGCTCGGCGCGAAGTGCATCTTCGTCGGCCTGATCGGCGACGACGATGCCGGCCGGTCGCTCAAGGCGGCACTCGCGCAGGAACCGCTGATCGAGGCATTGCTGGTGACCGATGCCGCGCGCCCGACCACGCGAAAAGTGCGTTTCGTTTCCGAGCATTTCTCGACGCATATGCTGCGTGCCGATTGGGAACTGGCCGTGCCGGCTGCGTCCGCCATCGAGCAGCAGTTGATCGACACCATCCTGCCGCAACTGGCGCGCGCCGATATCGTGCTGTTGTCGGACTATGCCAAGGGCGTGCTCACTGCCCGTGTCATTCGCAACATCATCGATGCCGCCAAAAAGCTCGGCAAGCGCGTCATCGTCGATCCGAAGAGCGCGAACCTGGCGATCTACCGCGGCGCCACGCTGCTGACGCCGAACCGCAAGGAGTTTTCCGAAGCCACCCGCAGCCGCGCCGATTCGAATGCGAGCATTGCCACTGCGGCGCAGGAGGCGATGATCCTGGCGGATTGCGAGGCGATGCTGATCACCCGGAGCGAGCACGGCATGACCCTGGTGCCGCGCGACGGCGAGGCGATCCACGTGCCGGCGCTGCCGGTGAAGGTGCGCGACGTGTCCGGCGCCGGTGACACCGTGGCGGCGATGCTCGCAGTGGCCTTGGCCGCGGGCGCGGACTGGGAAACGGCGTTGCGCGCAGCGACGGCCGCCGCTGCTGTGGCCGTCAGCAAGAAGGGCACCGCGGTGGTGACCCCGGCGGAATGGCGCCGCAAGATCTTGCCGCATGCTTTCCTCGCCGCGGAAGAAAAGATCGTGGCACCCGCCGATCTCGACGCGCAGCTTGTAGAGTGGCGCCGGCAGCAATTGCGCATCGGCTTCACCAATGGCTGTTTCGACATTTTGCATCCTGGCCACGTCAAGGTGCTGACCGCGGCGCGCGCCACCTGCGACCGGTTGATCGTCGGCCTCAACAGTGACGCTTCGGTGAAGCGGCTGAAAGGGCCGGAACGTCCCATGCAGGACGAGCGCGCCCGGGCCGAAGTGCTGGCGGCGCTGGAAGCGGTCGACCTGGTAGTGATCTTTGAGGAAGACACGCCGTTGAATCTCATTACGCAGGTCGCACCCGCCACTCTGGTCAAGGGCGGCGACTACACCCGCGAACAGGTGGTCGGCCACGAAGTCGTCACTGCACAAGGCGGCGAAGTGATTCTGGTGGATATCTTGCAGGGTTTCAGCACCACGTCGCTGGTCGAGCGTGCCCGCGGAGGCGCGAAATGAACCGCGCGCAGGCTTCGGGATCGGAATGCTGATGTCCCGCATCTTCAACTTCACCTGGCGCAACTGGATCATTGCGCTGCACGATGCGCTGGTCACCGCGCTCGCCGTGATCCTCAGCTTCGTGTTGCGTTTCGATGGCGAAAACCTGTGGGACCGGCTGCCGCTGCTGCTGACGATCCTGCCGTATTTTGTGATCTTCAGCTTCTTCGTCTGCTACATGTTCAGCCTGACGACGACGAAATGGCGCTTCATCTCGCTGCCGGACCTGCTCAACATCCTGCGCGCTGCCAGCGTGCTGTCGGTCGCATTGCTGGTGCTCGACTACATCTTCCTGGCGCCGAACGTCTACGGCACGTTCTTTCTCGGCAAGACCACCATCGTCATCTACTGGTTCATCGAAGTCGCCTTCCTCAGCGGGCCGCGGCTGGCCTATCGCTATTTCCGCTACACCCGCACCCGCAACCAGGCCCGCGCGATGGATGCAGCACCCACGCTGCTGATCGGCCGCGCTGCCGACGTCGAGGTGTTTTTGCGCGGGATCGAGTCGGGTGCGGTGAAGCGGCTGTGGCCGGTCGGCATCCTGTCGCCGGCGATGTCGGACCGCAGCCAGACCATTCGCGGCGTGCCGGTGCTCGGCGCCATCGACGACCTCGCCAACGTGGTTGACGATTTCAAGACCCGCAGCCGGCCAATCGAGCGCGTGGTGATGACGCCGTCGGCCTTCGAGACCGATGCGCAGCCGGAAGCGGTGCTGATGCGGGCGCGTAAACTCGGCCTGATCGTCAGCCGGCTGCCTTCGCTGGAAGAGAGCCGCGACACGCCGCAACTCGCGCCGGTGGCCGTCGAGGACCTGTTGCTGCGGCCGAGCGTCAAGATCGACTATGCCAGGCTGGAAAATTTCGTGCGCGGCAAGGCCATCGTGGTCACCGGCGGCGGCGGCTCGATCGGCTATGAGATCTGCGACCGCGTCATCACCTTTGGCGCGGCGCGGCTGCTGATCATCGAGAATTCCGAACCGGCCTTGCACGCGGCGACTGAAAAGCTCGCCGCCAAGGTCACCCACGCCGTGATCGAGGGCCGCATCGCCGACGTCCGCGATCGCGAACGGATTCACCAGTTGATGATCGCGTTCAAGCCGGACGCGGTGTTTCACGCCGCGGCGCTGAAACACGTGCCGATCCTGGAGCGCGATTGGGGCGAGGGCGTCAAGACCAATATTTTCGGATCGGTCAATGTCGCCGATGCGGCGCTGGCGTCGGGCGCCGACGCCATGGTGATGATTTCCACCGACAAGGCGATCGAGCCGGTGTCGATGCTCGGCCTGACCAAGCGGTTTGCCGAAATGTACTGTCAGGCGCTCGACGGCGACGCCATCAGCGGCGCTGATGCGAAGTCGCCGATGCGCCTGATCTCGGTGCGGTTCGGCAACGTGCTGGCGTCAAACGGCTCGGTGGTGCCGAAGTTCAAGGCGCAGATCGAAGCCGGCGGCCCGGTGACCGTGACCCATCCCGACATGGTGCGCTACTTCATGACGATCCGCGAAGCCTGCGACCTCGTCGTCACCGCGGCGACGCACGCGATGAACGCGCAGCATTCCGATGCATCGGTCTATGTTCTGAGCATGGGGCAGCCGGTCAAGATCGTCGATC
>NZ_JAQGJD010000320.1 GCF_028290785.1 Tardiphaga sp.
AGGCGCTCGTCGATCGCGGCGGTCCAGATCGGCACGTCCGGGTGATAGCCGCGCAGCCGCTCGATGCCTTCCGGCGCTGCCAGCAGGCAGACAAAGCGGATGTCCTTGGCGCCGCGCTCCTTGATGCGGTCGATCGCCGCCACGGCGGTGTTGGCGGTCGCCAGCATCGGATCGATCACGATCACCAGACGCTCCTCGAGGTTGGTCGGCGCCTTGAAGAAGTATTCCACGGCGACAAAGGTCTCGGGATCGCGGTACAGGCCGATATGGGCGATGCGCGCGGAGGGCACCAGGTCGATCATGCCTTCGACGAAGGACAGGCCGGCGCGCAGGATCGGTGCGAATACCAGCTTCTTGCCGGCGATCTCCTTGCCGGTCATTTTGGTTAGCGGCGTCTCGATCTCGACGTCGACGAGCGGCAGGTCGCGCGTCACCTCGTAGCACAGCAGCATGCCGATCTCGTTGAGCAGTTCGCGGAACCCCTTCGTCGAGCGCTTCTTGTCGCGGATCAGCGTCAGCTTGTGCTGCACCAATGGGTGGTTAACGATCGTGACGCCGTCCATGTTTTTTCCCTGAGGTTAGAAAACGGTACCGTCGCTGATCACCTTGACCGGCGGCGAGGAATCTTCGCGGCGCTGACGCGCCAGTACGCGCCCGGCGGCCCATGAGCCGCCTTCGAGTATTTTCGCCAGCGGCAGCGAGTTGGCGTCGAGCTGCAGTTTGGCGCGGACGCCTTCGGCGAGACGGTCGAGCAGCGCCACGGTCAGCGCGCGCCATTCGACCACCAGCGACGACGATACATCGTGCTCGCGCACCGCGTCTGCGGGATCGCGAAAGGCGAGCACCCCGATATCGACGAACAACCCGCCATTACGGTATTCGGCCAGACCGGTGAGGCCGTCGATGTCGGTGACCTCGATGCCCGCCGTCTGCAGCGGTTCGATCAGCGAATAGGACAGCCACTGCGACAGCTTGTGCAGCGGCATCAGTTCGGAGGTCGCATCATCGGATTTCAGCGCCGGGTGCTTCCAGCAATCGCCGAGCGCGATGCCGCCCAGGGTCAGCCGCGACGGCCAGATCGCGCCGAGCCGCTGCAGCAGCACCGACAGGATGGTGGCCGCGGGGAGCTTCCCGTTGTGGCTGAGCAGCACAAGCTGGTCGAACAGCCCGCCGGGACGTGGCGTGTCGTGCATGCCGAATATTTCGGGCTTCGATGCCACCAGCGCGCCGAGCCGACGCAGCAGATCGGCGCGGCCTTCGATGCCGACGAGGGGATTGGTCTCCGACACCTGCATTCCATTTTGCAGGTCGGCAACCGTGAGCTTCTCGAGCACCGCGGCGTCGGCGCGTAGCGGCTGCTGTGGATCGCCGGAGAACGCGCCGGACGCGAACATCGCCAGGCTGGCGAGACCGAGGCCTTCGGAGCGGCCGATGGCGGTGCCGGTCTTGGGATCGTGGAAACGCCAGGTCGGGCCGGCGCCGGCGTCGAGGAAGACGCTGACGATGGCAAGGTCGAATTCGGCGCGGGCGCGCGCCGCAGGGTCCGGCCATGCGGTGGCGCCGGCGAGCGCCGCCCAGCGGTTGTCGCCTGACGTGACGAAATGCCGCCAGCGGGAGTGGAAGGGCACGTCGAGCGACGGGTAGGCCGCGCGGGTGGTCTGCAGCACCAGATCGACCGCGGCATCCATGCGGCCGAGGTCGATACGGAAGTTTGGCAGCTTGTCATCAAGCCCGATCGCCAGCAGGCGATGGGCGCGTTCGCGAACGGCGCGGGCGGACAGCAGCGACAGCGCGGCGGAAGTATCCGGGTTGAGAGAATTCACGTCGATGCTCTCAATATTTTTCCAGCGAACGACCGACGGAGTCCGCGAGGTCCTCCGGTTTCACCGGCTCCGGCGAATAGTAGCCGGCGGCCTTCTTGGCGGTCATTTCGACATGGGCATCGGCCGGGATCATGTCGTCGGGGATCGAAACACGCTCGATGATCTCGACGCCCTGGCTGGTCAGCGCGTCGTGCTTCATGTCGCTCATCGAGATGAAGCGATCGATACGCTTGAGGCCGAGCCAGTGGATCACGTCCGGCATCAATTGCTGGAAGCGGGCGTCCTGCACACCGGCGACGCATTCCGTGCGCTCGAAGTACTGCGCGGCGGCGTCGCCGCCTTCCTGGCGCTTGCGCGCGTTGTAGACGAGGAATTTGGTGACCTCGCCGAGCGCGCGGCCTTCCTTGCGGTTGTAGATGATGATGCCGAGGCCGCCGTTCTGCCCGGCCTTCGCGCATTCCTCGATGCCGTGGATCAGATAGGGCCGGCAGGTGCAGATGTCGGAGCCGAACACGTCGGAGCCGTTGCACTCGTCATGGACGCGGCAGGTGATTTTGGTGGTGTGGTCCGGCAGCTTGGTGACGTCGCCGAACAGGTAAGCGGTGATGCCGCCGATCGGCGGCAGGAAAACCTGCAGGTCGGGCCGTGTCACCAGTTCGGGAAACATGCCGGCGGTCTGTTCGAATAGCTGGCGGCGCAGATTGTTTTCGGTGGTGCCGAACCGCGCGGCCAGGCCGGGCAGGTGCCAGACCGGGTCGATGGCGATCTTGACCACGGAGACGCTGCCATTGGCATGCACGACTTCGCCATCGTGCTTGAGGCGGCCGGCCGTGATGGCGGACTGCAGTTCGATCAGGTCGAGCCGCGCCTTGGTGATCGCGATGCTCGGGCGGATGTCGATGCCTTCGGCGATCTCGGTGGCGAAGTTTTCACCGACGAGATGGCCCCACGGATCGAGCGAGACGATCTTCTGCGGATCGATCCACTGCTCGAACGGGCCGACATTGGCGGCGGGATGGGTGTTGTGCAGGTCGGGGCGGCGCAGCGGATCGAGTGCGCCGGAGGACACGGCCAGCGCGCGGTACACCGAATAGGAGCCGCCATGGGTGCCGATGACGTTGCGGTCCTGCGGGCGCGACACCGTGCCGATCACCGGCCCGCGTTCGCGCGCGGTCGGGGCGCCCCAGTGGATCGGGAAGTCGTGAACGGCGCCCGGCGCCGGGTGCGAGGTCAGCCGGATATGGTCGACCCGATTGGAACGCGTCATCGCAAAGGCCCCCTGAAAAGGCAACGGCCCGCCTGAAAGACGGGCCCGTTACCAAGGAAGCAATGAATAATACCCAACTCAGGAATGAATGCAACAGGGGGAAAGCCGGGTGGGTGGCTGTGCTTAATGCTTTGCGTCACCGCGATCTTGCGGCTGGCGCGCTGCCGACAATTTCAGCAACGGCGTGCTTGTCTGATCGAGCCGCTGCGGCGACCATGGCCGATCTGATGGTCATGGAGTGCCGCTACGATGCGTGCCGTTCTGGACTACTGCAGCGGCGGGACGACGCGCCGCGTGCCCGCGGGGACGCTGATCATCCATGAGGGGCAGACCACGGGCCACCTTTATGTGCTGATCGACGGACAGTTCGACGTGGTGAAGGGCGACACCGTGGTGGCCAGCCTCACCGAGCCCGGTGCGGTGCTCGGCGAGATGTCGGTGCTGCTCGAACAGCCGCACACCGCGACCGTGCGGGCGACGACGGACTCCACGATCTATGAGTTCGGCGATGCCGCCTCATTCCTGCGCGAACATCCGGCAGTGGCGCTGCTGATCGCGCGGCTGCTGGCGCAGCGGCTCAACGTCGCGACCTCATACCTGGCCGATATCAAGCGGCAATATGCCGACCACGGCAACCACCTCGCGATGGTCGGCGATCTCCTCGAAAGCATGGTCAACCAGCCGTCGTCGAAGGTGTCGCCAGGGTCGGATCGACAACCCGACCCAAGGATGTAAGCCAGGCCGGCGCAAGGTCGATCAGCGCCGCCGGTCGCTGCAGCGGGGCGTTGAGGTCAATGCGCTCGTCGCCGGCCGCCGACAGCCAAAAAGCAGCGCCGTCGTCGATATCAAGCACGATGAAGGCGGGCGGTCTTCCGAATTGGTGACCGGCATTGAAAACCCAGGTTTGGCCGAGCTGGTCGAACCACGAACCGTCCGCGATGAACGGCGACTGATGAACATGACCTGATATCACCATGCTGGGCTGGTGGCCCTGGATCCATTGCTCCAGCTCAACGTCGCCAAAATATCGGTTGCCGCCCCAACTGGTGGGTGAGTTCGCCGGTGGCGCATGGTGCACCCAGATCCAGCGTTTCAGCCGCCCGGCCGAGGCGTCCTGCAACTGCTGCTCGATGCGCCGGCGCAGCAACGGGCCGTCCCACCATGGGCACACCGTAAACAGCGTGTCGCCGATGGTCAGGCTGTCGCCGTCGCAGGCGATGCCTAGCGTGCGGACGTCGCCGATCCAGCGCGCGAACTTCTCGCCCTCGTCGTTACGTTCGTCGAGATCGTGGTTGCCGGAGCACAGGATGACCCGGGTGAGGCCGGACAGCAGCGCAAGGTACTTCTTCACCACGACGATCTGAGCGCGAAAATCCACCTCCGATCCGATATCGAGCGCATCGCCAGCGAAGATGACGAGGTCGAAATTCGACGCCACGCTCAGTAGCCAGTCGAACTGCGGCAGCGAGTAGTGCAAGTCGGCGACGACGAGGCAGCGCATGCGCCAGCAATCCAGGGCAGGAGAGGAAGCCAGGACGGTGCAACAGAAAGCACGATCTTAAAGGGAATCCTGCCGCGGGCAAGATCGGCGGCCGCGACCTTACATCTCACCGCTGTCGCGATTGGTACCGAATGGCTGGACCGCTTTCGAAAATCGCCGATACGGATAGAGTCGGCGAAATGTAGTCAGCTCGCTGCGCTCAGCGATGGTGCGACCGCGGGTTTGGTCACTGCGCAAAAACGCAGCACGATGCGCGTGCCGCTATGCGTGGGGTCGCGCTCGACGGTGGCTTCGAGCTTGGTGGCCATGGCTTGGACGATGCGCTGACCCATGCCGGTGGAGCGCGGATCGACCTTGACGTTGAGGCCGACGCCGTCGTCGGTGATCGAAAGCTCGAGCGCGTCGCCCTGTGCGGTCAGCACCACATGGATCGGGCCGGCGCCGTCGGGATAGGCGTATTTCACGGCGTTCATGACGAGTTCGTTGACAATGATACCGATCGCCACCGCGCGGTCCGGATCGATCTCGACCGCCTCGGCCTTCAGGGTCAGCCGCGACATTCGGTTGCCTTCGGCGGAACGGCGCAGGTCTTCCAGCAACGCTTCGAGATACTGATTCAGCAGCACGCTCTTGAGATCGTGCGAAGTGTACAACCGGCGGTGCACCTGTGCCACCGCGGCGACGCGGCCCATCGCATTGGTCAGCGCCGCCTTGACGTGATCGTCGTTGGCGGAATTGGCCTGCAGGTGCAGCAGCGAGGCGATGATCTGCAGCGAGTTACCGACGCGGTGATTGACCTCGCGCAACAGCACTTCGCGCTCGGCGGCGAGCGCGGCGTAGCGGTCGCGGGAGGCGTGGACTTCCGCCTCGGCATCGTCGCGCGCCTTGCTGATCAGCGCCTGCTTCAACGCCGAAGTCGCTGCAACGTGGAGCAGGGGCACGAAATCGCCCTGGGTGTCCTTGACGATGTAATCGACCGCGCCGGCCTTCAGCGCGGTGACCGCGATCTTGGAGTCCTGCGAGGCCGTAACGAACACCACCGGCGGCGCATCTGCCTGCTTCTGGATCTGTTCGAGCGTTTCCAGCCCGTCGAGTCCGGGCATGTACTGGTCGAGCGCGATGACGTCGATGCCGCCCTGTAGGATGCGCGCGATGCCAGCCTCGCCGTTATCGCAATGTTCCACGGCAAAGCCCTGCCGCGTCAGGCCACGCTGCACCAGCCGTGCGAGGCCGGCGTCGTCATCGATGTAAAGCAGCGTGGGCGTTTTGGCAGATGTCATGAAGCGGCTTGCGGAACCTGAATGACGGAGAAGAACAGACCGAGTTGGCGGATGGCGTTGGCGAAGCTCTCGTAGTTCACCGGCTTGGTGATGTAGACGTTACAGCCGAGTTCGTAGCAGCGCTTGATCTCCTGCGCGTCGTCCGTGGTGGTAAGCACCACGACAGGCGCGCATTTGAGAAAGTCGTTCTCCTTGACCTTGCGCAGGATGTCGATCCCGGTCATGTCGGGCAGATTGAGATCGAGCAGGATCAGCAGTGCTTCGCCCTTGTGGGCCTGACCGCTGGCATCCTTGCCGAACAGGTAGTTGATGGCATCTGTACCGTTGGTGAACGGAATGATCTCGTTGTTGACGCCGGAGCGGCGGATGTTGCGCTCGATCAGGCGGGCGTGGCCCTCGTCGTCCTCGATCATGATGATGGTGACTGGCTTGCTCATGCTTGCTTATCCCGGTTGGTGCCCGTCCATCTGGCCGGCAAGGTGACGGTGAAATTGCTGCCAGCGCCGAGTTCCGACGACACCGACATGGTGCCGCCGAGGCGCCTGACCAACGCGCGGACATGCGCCAGGCCGATACCCTGGCCCGGTTTGTCCTGTGTACCCGCCCGGCGGAAAAGATCAAAGATGCGCTGGTGGTCTTTCGGGTCAATGCCGCGACCATTGTCAACGATTTCATAAATCGCGAAGCCCATCTTGGTGCGGCCCTTGACCAGGATGTCGCCGGGCACGCCGGGCTTGAGATATTTGATCGCGTTATCGATGAGGTTGGAGAAGATCTGCTCCAGCGCCAGCCGGTCGCTGACGATATCCGGCAGCGGCTCGACGCGGATCGTGGTCTCGGTCTCGGCGGCCTGATGCGCAACGGTGGAGGCGATATTCTCGATCAGGTCGCGGGTATCGATCTTGACCGGCTTGAACTCGCGGCGGCCCTCGCGCGTGAGGTTGAGGATCGCGCTGATCAGGCGGTCCATCTTGCCGATCGAGGACTTGATGAAGCCGAGCGCCTCGGTGAAATCAGCGGATAGTTGCTTGTCCTGCTCGGGCAGGGCCGGTTCCGGCAGCTCGCCGTTGACATCGGGAACTACCGGGGTGTCGTTGGCCAGCGAGGCGATGCGGCGGAAGATGTCGCCGCGCAGTTCCTCGAGTTCGCTGGTGAAGCCCATGATGTTGACCAAGGGCGAACGCAGATCGTGGCTGACGATATAGGCGAAGCGCTGGATCTCGTCGTTGGCTTCGCGCAGGTCGGCAGTGCGCTCCTCGACGGTGGATTCCAGGTTGAGATTGTTCTCGCGCAACTGCGCCTCGGCTTCGTCGCGGGCGCGTGACGAGCGCTGCACCAGGAAGATCGACAGGCCGGCCAGCGCAATGACCAGGCCCGAGCCGGTCACCGTGACGATGGACGCGAGTTGCTGGGTGCTGTCGGCCGTGCGGGTGCGCTGGATGAACAGCCTGTCTTCCTCCGCGCGCATCGCCCGGGAAATGTCGGCGATCGCCTGCACGGCCGCACCGGCGCCGGTCTGGGGCAGCATGGCGACGGCGCTGGGTGCATCGTTCTGTTTCACGAAGCCAACCGCCTTCGCAAATTCAGCCATGCGCGTGGCGATGGCTGCGCGCAGCTTCTTGATGTTCTCCACTTGCACGGAGTTGTCTGCCGTCAGGTCCGCGAGTTTATCCAGCCCGGGCACGATAGCGGCCACGGCGGCTTCATGCTCGGTGAGGAAGCTTGGCTGCGCGTTCAACATATATGCCCGGGCGGCGCTTTCGGCGCGGCGAATTTCCAGCAGCAGGGTCGAGATCTGGTTTTCCGCCTCGACGGTGTGGACCACCATGCCGGAGTCCCGGCGCGCCGCGTTGACCAGGATCACCGAGGACGCACTGATCGCCACCAGCACCAGAAAGCCCGCCGCAAGCAGCAGGATCTGGCCGATGGAGCGCCTGCGAGCGCTGTCAGCGGTCCCAGGAACGGTTTTCTGGCTTGTAGATTGAGTCACATGTCCCCCGCACCGGGAAAGCCCCCGGGCAGCGCGTAAACGCCAATCCGGGCGAAGGGTTCCCGGATCGAAATAATATTTCTGGAAAATTCGCCTGTCGTTGCGAAGGGCTCGCGTGAGGCCTTTCGCACTGAGGTTGGCAGCGCCTGCCTCAGACCCGGCGCGCCGGACGGCGTGTTCAGGCAGTCGCCTTACCGGCCAAATACTGTTCGAGCCAGTGGATGTGGTAATCGCCTTCGATGATGTCTTTTTCGCGCGCCAACGCCCGGAACAGCGGCAGCGTGGTCTCGATACCATCGACCACGATCTCGTCGAGCGCGCGGCGCAGCCGCATCAGGCATTCGGCGCGGGTCTTGCCGTGCACGATCAGCTTGCCGACCAGCGAGTCGTAATAGGGCGGGATCACATAGCCCTGGTAAACCGCCGAATCGATCCGCACGCCGAGGCCGCCGGGCGGGTGATACTGGGTGATCCGGCCGGGCGAAGGCCGGAAGGTTTCCGGGTTCTCGGCATTGATGCGGCACTCGATGGAATGGCCGTTGATGACGATCTCTTCCTGGGTGCAGGGCAGGTCGCCGCCGGCGGCGATACGGATCTGCTCCAGCACAAGGTCGATATCGGTGATCATCTCGGTGACGGGATGCTCGACCTGGATCCGGGTGTTCATCTCGATGAAGTAGAACTCGCCGTCCTCATAGAGAAATTCAATGGTGCCGACGCCGAGATACTGCATCTCCTGCATCGCCTTGGCGCAAGTCGCACCGATTTTCGCGCGTGCGGCGGCGGACAGGATGGGCGAGGGGCCTTCCTCCCAGATCTTCTGGTGGCGGCGCTGCAGCGAACAGTCGCGCTCGCCGAGATGGATGGCGCCGCCGCGGCCGTCGCCGAGCACCTGGATCTCGATGTGGCGCGGCTTCTGCAGATACTTTTCAAGGTAGACCGAGGCGTCGCCGAACGCGGCCTTCGCCTCCGTCGCCGCGGTCGATAACGCCAGCATCAGGTCGGCTTCGGTTTGCGCCACCTTCATGCCGCGACCGCCGCCGCCGGACGCGGCCTTGACCAGCACCGGGAAGCCGATCTCGCGCGCGATCGCCATGGCGTCGTCTTCGGGGCCGACGCCGCCCTCGGAGCCGGGCACCACGGGGATCCCGAGCCGCTTGGCGGTTTTCTTGGCCTCGATCTTGTCGCCCATCAGCCGGATGTGCTCGGCCTTCGGGCCGATGAAATGCAGGTTGTGGTCTTTGAGGATCTCGGCGAAGCGCGCGTTCTCCGACAGGAAGCCGTAGCCGGGATGCACGGCGTCGGCGCCGGTGATCTCGCAGGCCGCCAGCAAGGAGGGGATGTTGAGATAGCTGTCCTTTGACGCCGGCGGGCCGATGCAGACGCTCTCGTCGGCCAAGCGCACATGCATGGCATCGGCGTCGGCCGTGGAGTGCACGGCCACGGTGGCGATGCCGAGCTCCTTGCAAGCCCGCAGGATGCGCAGCGCGATCTCGCCGCGGTTGGCTATCAGAATTTTTTCGAACATCGTATCTGCTTTCCGTCACATCCGCGGACGCTTCGTCATCCTGAGGAGCGCGCCCTTGCGCGCCTCGAAGGATGGTCGCATGCACTGAGCCCTCATCCTTCGAGGCTCGCCGTGGCGGCGGAGCAAGAACTCCGCCTGAGGCGAGCGCCTCGGGATGACGTGAGCCTTGTTACTCGATAATGACCAGCGGCTCGCCGTATTCCACCGGCGCGCCGTCTTCGACGAGGATCTGCGTTACGGTGCCGCCGCGCGGCGCCGGGATCTGGTTCATGGTCTTCATGGCTTCGATGATCACCAGGGTCTGGCCGACGGCCACCTTGGTGCCGACCTCGACGAACGGGCGGGCGCCGGGTTCGGACGCCCAGTACACCGTGCCGACCATCGGCGAGGGCACCGCGCCCGGATGCTTGGCGGCTTCCACCGGCGCTGCAGCGACCGGGGCGGGCGCGGCGGCATATTGCGGTGCCGGCTGGTAGTTCGCCGGCACGGACGCGGCGACG
This sequence comes from Tardiphaga sp., assembly GCF_028290785.1. Taxonomy (GTDB): domain Bacteria; phylum Pseudomonadota; class Alphaproteobacteria; order Rhizobiales; family Xanthobacteraceae; genus Tardiphaga. Next base: position 9,890 of record NZ_JAQGJD010000320.1, read on the forward strand.
CTGATGTTGCGGGCGACGCGGACGCGCAGACCGGCGCGCTCGACCTCGATCTCGGTAAGGTTGGTCTCGTCGAGCAGCAGCGCCAGTTCGCGGATCATCGCGCTGTCGTCGCTGGCCTTCGGGGTCGTCGTGGAAGTTTCGTCAGGCTTGCGGGCCATGGGGGAAATCCAAATTCAATGGGGTTGAAAGATGGGGCGTCAGGCGGCCGCCGTGGCGCCGATTTTGGCCGCGAGGCCGCTGATGGCGAGGCGGTAGCCCTCAATGCCGAACCCGCACAGACTGGCGAAGGCGGCCTTGGCGGTGAAGGAGTGGTGGCGAAAGTTCTCACGCTGGTAGACGTTGCTGACGTGCACTTCGACGGCGGGGATCTTCACGCCGACCAGCGCGTCATGCAGCGCAATGGAGGTGTGCGAGTAGCCGCCGGCATTGATCACGATGCCCACGACGCCTTTTTCGCGGGCCTCGTGGATGAAGTCGATCAATTCGCCCTCATGGTTCGACTGCCGGCAATCGGCCGTCAGGCCGAACCGGGCAGCGGCCTCGACGCACATCTTCTCGACGTCGGCCAGCGTGGCATGGCCGTAGGTTTCGGGCTCACGGATTCCCAGCAGGTTGAGGTTCGGGCCGTTGAGCACGTAAACTGTTTTTGCCATCAGGGTTCCCGGCTGGCGCGCGAGGCGCGGGCGTCCGGGGTTTATAGGTAACCTCAACGCCGGAGGGAAGCCTTGAGGGTGCAGGTTCCCCCAGTCAAATACCTCCCACCATTCATTAAAACCTGCTGGGTTGTGGGGCGGACCCTACGTTAACCACGGTTGAAGCAGACCGCCGCGGTAGCTTGGCGGAAGTCTCGGCGGGGTTGGCGGCCCTGGGGTGGTGTGTGGGCCCGACCGGGCGTGGTTGCGGCGTTCGACGCCCTAACCACGAGAAAGGGCGGACCTGGCGGCCCGCCCTCGCTGTACCTGATATGCTTGATCGTTATGCGTCGAGCACGGCGACGATTTCCAGCGTGCGGGGGTTCACGACGATGATCTCGTTGTTGACCAGGAAGAACTCATAGCCGCGCCAGTCCGGATACACGGTGATGATTTCCGCCGGCAACGGATGGAAGCCGACGTCGCGTGGCACGCGGGTGCCGACCGAGATCGAGAAGTTGACGTTGGTCACCGGCTTGATGTTCTGCTGCTTAATCGTGGTGGTGATCTTGGTGCGTTGCTCGGTTGAGAGCTTGGCGCCGGCGCCGGCCTGTCCCGTCGTGGTGCCCGACTTGCTGTCAGCCGCAGCCTTGTTGTCCGTCGCCGCCTTGGCGTTCGGATTGGCGTCGCGGCCCTCGGCCTTCATGTCCTTGCCGGCCTTGGCGTCGCCAGACTTGGTATCGTTGGCCTGTGCGGCAGTCGGCTTGGCATTGTCGCGCGTCGTGTCCGTGGCGCGCTTGGCACCGTTGTCACGCTGCATCTTGTCATCGGATTGGGTGGACTTGACGTCAGCACCGGCCTCGGGGCGCTTCGAAGTATCGGTCGCCTCGTCCTTGTTCACCGGCGCGCTGTGTTCGGCCGGCGCGGCCCGATCGGCGGCAGGGGATCGCGCAGGCGCTCCCTGCGCGGACGAGCCGGCCGCTGGGGCCTCACGGCTCATGCCGGCTTGCGCATTGGCAAAACCGGTACCGGCAATCATGGCGGCGACGGCGACGCTCATCAATAAACGGTTGTTCATGGAATTCTCCTCGTGTTCGCATTGCCCGCTCAACAACGGGAGCTGCGAGGCTATGTTCCGAAGAAAATCTGCGTTCCACGCTGCTGTTGGAGTCAGGCGCCGATATCTCGAGATGCTGGGTTCATGCGCAGGAAAATGGCGGAGGCATTAGGACTACCTTAACACTCGGTCGCCCGGAATATACCGTCCCCTGTTCGTTCCAGAAGAACAAAACGGGTCTGGTCAGCTTGTGATGGGCGTCTTGTATATTTCCTCGCCGTCGTCATCGACGACCACCACGTTTCGCTGCGTCGTGCTTTCGATGTCGATGGCGATCTGTCGCGCAATGTCTTTCGCCACGGTCCTGGCCTGGAGCTCGTCGCGGCATTCCAGCCCGACAGGGTCTTCCAGCTTGTAACCATCGACGATTTCGAAATGATACTTCGGCATGTGGCGCCCTCCACAGTGGCAATGCCGTCTGCGCTGGGATGTTCCAGGCGACCTGGGCGAGGAGGTGCAGGAACCAATTCAATGCATATGAATTGATGTTCGAACAGGAAATTGAAGATGACAGCGTTGGTCGAACTAATCGTACGGAAAATTGCCGATGCGGCTCCGATCGAATCGACGGTGTCCAACTTCGTTGCTGGCGTGCTCGAAAATACGGCCGGCAAGTTGGCGCGGTTCGAAGTCAGCGACGAGGCAAGCGAGGAAGAAGTGGTGTAATTTGCAGGGAACAGCGCCGGGTTGCTTTATTCACTGACGCTCGATACGAAAAAACCGGCTGCAGTGCAGCCGGTTTTCGTTTGTTAGTCGATGGAGACGGTCGGATCGATCAGCACAGCGCCTTGCCGCAACGGGCATTGCTGACCTTTTCCTTCAGCGCGTCGATGCCGACGGCGCCGATCACCACCTGCTTGCCGATTACGTAGCTTGGCGTGCCGTTCATGCCCATGGCTTCCGCGAGCTTGAAGTTCTCCTCGATGGTGGCGCGCACTTCCGGGCTGCTGAAATCCTTTTCCAGCCGGGCCATGTCGAGGCCGGCTTCCTTGGCGGCGGCCAAAGCGCGGGCCTTGTCGGCCTGGCCGCGGCCACCGAGCAGGTTCTGGTGGAAGGCGAGATACTTCTTGCCGGTGGGGTCCTGCATGCGCACGGCGACGGCGACCTGCGCGGCTTCCACCGAGCCCGGTCCGAGCACCGGGAATTCCTTCAGCACGACCTTCAGCTTCGGATCGGCCTTCATGATCTCGACCATGTCGGTCATGGCCTTCTTGCAGTAGCCGCAGTTGTAATCGAAGAACTCGACGAAGGTAACGTCGCCGTCCTTGTTGCCGACGGTAACGCCGCGCGGCGAGTTGAAGATGACGTTGGCGTTCGCAGAGACCGCAGCGGCATGCTTCTCGGCCTCGGCCGTGGCCTGGCGCTTGGTCAGTTCGGCGGAGACTTCCTCGAGGATCTCGGGATGCGTCAGCAGGTAGTCCTTGATGATGGTCTGAATCTCGCTGCGCTGGGCATCGTTGAAACTCTGCGCCGAGGCGACCGCGGGCAGGGCGCATAAAGCGAGCGCAACGGCGGCAGACTTCAGAAAACGAAACGACGGCATAGGCAAAAAATCCTTTGGGGGAAGCCGGTGGTGTAAACGGCGGACAATCTGGACGTTCGTTAGCATTTTGCGGCTGAAATATGCGTAATTTGTGAAGCGATGGGCCGTCGATCTTTCGCAACTCCGCGTGATAGGCAATGGCCAGTATTTGAAGGCGATTGGCACGTTCGTTGGACGGCTCCCTTGCGAAATCGGCGCCGGCGATCCAGTTTTAGCCCTGGTCATTTCACTCAGGCTGGCGCGCTTTGCGCCATTTGGAGGGAACCAATGTCAGACCGTATCGACCATCTGCGTCGTCGGCTCGTGGGCGCTGCGGCGATGGCCGCCGCCGGCCAATTCGGCGTCTTCGATTTCGCCAAGGCGCAATCCGGCAGCGCAAAATCTGCAAGTCCAGTTGCCATCAAGGCCGGCACCAACGTGTCGTTTGGCCCGCTCAAGCAGATCGATGCCGGTGTCCTCAATGTCGGCTACGCCGAGGCCGGCCCCGCCGACGGCCCCGTCGTCATCCTGCTGCACGGCTGGCCCTACGATATTTACAGCTTCGTCGATGTCGCGCCCGCACTGGCCGCGGCTGGCTACCGGGTCGTCGTGCCGTATCTGCGCGGCTATGGCACGACACGCTTTCTTTCGGACGCCACGATGCGAAACGGTCAGCAGGCCGCGCTTGCGGTCGATCTCACGGCCTTCATGGATGCGCTGCGAATTGAGAAAGCAACGCTCGGCGGTTTCGACTGGGGAGCACGAACGGCCGCCATCGTTGCTGCGTTATGGCCGGAGCGCTGCAAGGCGCTTGTCTCGGTGAGCGGCTATCTGATCGGCAGCCAGGCGGCGAACAAGATGCCGTTGCCGCCCACCGCCGAGCTTGCATGGTGGTACCAATATTATTTTGCGACGGAACGCGGCCGTGCCGGCTACGAGGCCAACCGGCGCGATTTCGCAAAGCTGATCTGGCGGCTGGCGTCGCCGAAATGGAATTTCGACGATGCCACCTTCGAGCGCACGGCGGCGTCTTTCGACAATCCCGATCACGTCGGTATCGTGATCCACAACTATCGCTGGCGGCTGGGTCTGGGCGAGAGCGAGGCACGATATGCCGACCTCGAGAAGCGGCTAGCCGAATTCCCGGTGATCGCCGTGCCGACGATCACGCTTGAAAGCGACGCCAACGGTGCGCCGCATCCGGACGCCAAATCCTATGCCGGGAAATTTTCCGGCCGCTACGAACACCGCGTCGTCACCGGCGGCGTCGGGCACAACCTGCCGCAGGAAGCGCCGCAGGAATTCGCCCAGGCCGTCATCGACGTCGCCGGCTAGGACGGGTTGCGAGCTATTTCCCGGGCATCTTGGCGGCGATGATGTCGTCGGCCTTGACCCAGCCGGGGGTGCCGATGGCGAAGCGGGCCTTGGCGCGCGAAGCGAGGTCGCGCGCGGTCTTGTTGTCGCCGCGCAGAAATGCGGCTTGCGCCGACGCCAGGTCGGCCTCGGCATAATCGCCCTTGCGGCCATAGGCCATCGCGAGCTGGGAATAGCCGATCGGCGCCTCGGTCTCGCGCGCCACCGCAGCGCGCAGAATTCGGATCGCCTCGTCGATCGTGGCCTTGTTGTCTGACGCCACCAGCGCCTGCCCAAGCATCATCTCGATGAGCGGCGCGTTATTGGCGAGCTGGACGGCGCGGCGCAGCGGCGCCACCGCCTCGGCGGGCTTGCCGCCTTCCAGCAGCGCCTGACCCTTCAGCTCGTGGAAATAGGCGTTGTTGGGCTGCACTGCGAGCAGACCGTCGATCTGCGCCACCGCGTCGCGCAGGTCGCCGTGGCGATAGGTGGCGATGGCGCGGGCATAGCGCGCGGGCAGGGAGGTGTCGGATGACGGGTAGCGGCGCATCACGGTATCGCGCTGTTCCATGAAGCCGGAGGTCTTGGCGCGCATCAGGTCGTGGCGCTGCTGCAAAGCAGGGTCGTCCTTCTTGTCCCAATAGGGGCTCAATTTTGCGAATTCCTCCAGCGCCGCGACGCGCTCGCGCGGCATCGGATGCGACTGCTGGTAGGGATCGGCGCCACGGGCCGCGAACAGGCTGTCGCTGGAGAACCGCTTGAAGGTCTCGTACATGCCCTTCGGCGACTGCTGGGTGTCGGTGAGGAACTTGACGCCGGCGCGGTCGGCGTTTTCTTCCTGCTGGCGCTGGTAGGACAGCATGGTGCTCTGGAACAGCGCCTGCGGCGCGCTCACCGCCGCCATGCCGATATTGCTGGCGCCGCTGTTGCTACCGTTGCTGCCGCCCTTGGCGCCGGCCACCATGGCGCCGACGCCGAGCAGCATTGCCACGATCATCGAGGTCTGCGCACGCGCCATCTGCTCGCGCAGCTTGGAGAGATGTCCGCCGGCGAGATGGCCGGTTTCATGGGCCAGCACGCCGATCAGCTGGTTCGGCGTCTGCGACTGCATCAGCGCGCCGTAATTGACGAAGATGCGACGGCCGTCGGCAACAAAGGCGTTGAACGAGCCGTTGTTGATGATCGCAACCTGGATGTTCTGCTTCTCGAGCCCGGCGGCGCGCAGGATCGGGCGGGTATAGTCGCGCAGCAACTGCTCGATCTCGGCGTCGCGCAGGATCGGCGGGCCGCGATTTTCCTGCGCCCGCGCCACCGGCGCAACCAGCAGCGCTGCCGCGGCAAGCAGCGCGGTCAGTTTCGAGAAGGTCCGAGGCGCAGCCCTGCCGGGCTGCTGTCGCAGGTCTTGCATCATTGGCCGTGGTTCGGATCCGAGATATGCCTACCAAACCGGATAATGCGGCGGGAGCGCGGCATGGCGCCCCGGTCGCCCTGCCGGAAGCAGCGGAATAGCAGGTTTTGATGTCAGATACGATACTGAGAGCGCGCGCCAGCGGCCTGTTGACCGCCTCGGCGCGCAGCGATGTTCCGCCGTTCATGGTGATGGACGTGATGGCCGCGGCGGCCCGGATCGAAGCGGCCGGCGGCCACGTCATCCACATGGAGGTCGGCCAGCCCGCGGCCGGCGCGCCGCAGACGGCGATCGCCGCGGCGCAGACCGCGCTGGCGCAGGGCCGGATCGACTATACCGCGGCGCTCGGCACGCCCTCGCTGCGCGCGCGAATCGCGCGGCACTATCGCGACGTCTATGGCTGCCCTATCGATGACGAACGGATCGTCGTCACCACCGGCTCGTCCGGCGCGTTCATTCTGGCGTTTCTGGCGATGTTCGAACCCGGCGACCGCGTCGCCGTCACGGTGCCCGGCTATCCGCCGTACCGGCACATTCTCAAGGCGCTCGGCTGCGAGCCGGTGCTGATCGAGACCCACGCCGACACCCGCCACGCGCTGACCGGCGAGGCGCTGCTCGACGCCCATCGCAAGACGCCGTTGAAGGGCGTGCTGGTCGCCAGCCCCGCCAACCCCACCGGCACCATGATGTCGAAGGAGGCGTTGACCGGGTTGATGGCCGCCGCCGACGGCGCAGGCATCCGCTTCATTTCCGACGAGATCTATCACGGCCTCGATTACGCCTTCCCGGCGGTGACCGCGGCGGCGCTGTCCGACGACGCGCTGGTGATCAACTCGTTCTCGAAATATTTCTGCATGACAGGCTGGCGGGTCGGCTGGATGGTGGTGCCGAAGCCACTCGTGCGCTCGATGGAACGGCTACAGCAGAACCTGTCGATCTCGGTACCGACATTGTCACAGATCGCGGCCGAGGCGGCGTTCGACGGCCGCGACGAGATGGAAGCCATCAAGCACGGCTACCAGGACAACCGTCGCATTCTGATCGAGGGATTGCCGCAGGCCGGCCTCAGCGACTTCCTGCCGGCCGACGGCGCGTTCTATCTTTATGCGGATGTGTCGAAATTCACCTCCGACAGTCTCGAATTCGCCAAGCAGTTGCTGCAGCAGGCGCACGTCGCCGCCACGCCGGGTGTCGATTTCGATCCGATCCACGGCCGTTCCTATGTGCGGTTCTCCTACGCCCAATCCAGCGCGGACATGCACGAGGCGGTGGCCCGAATCGGCCGTTGGCTCGAGGAGGGCGGCCCGCGCGGCTGATCTGCGCGAGGCTCGCTTGCCGCGCGGCCGACTTCAGCGGTATAGCCGGCGCAATCCATTCTCGCCTGTCAGGAGCCAATCCTTTGTCGATTATCCCGCCCGTCGCCGCGCCGCATCAGCCGATTGCCGCCGTGCTGTGGCCCAGCCGCGCCGATGGCGCCGCGGGCATTGTTCGCGCCGTCGTTCTGGCGGCGCTCGGCACCGCGCTGCTGGCGGTCTCGGCCAAGATCAACCTGCCGCTGCCGTTCGTGCCGATGACGCTGCAGACCCTGGTGGTGCTGATGATCGGCGCTGCCTATGGCTGGCGGCTCGGCACGGCCACCGTGATCGCCTATCTCGCCGAGGGCGCCATGGGCCTGCCGGTGTTTGCTGGTCCCGTCGGCGGCCTCGCGCCGTTGCTCGGCCCGACCGCCGGCTACCTGTTCGGCTTCATCGTCGCGGCGTTCGTGACCGGCTGGCTCAGCGAGCGCGGCTGGGACCGCTCGGTGCCGCGGCTGTTCGTGGCCATGGCGATCGGCCACATCGCGATCCTGGCGATGGGGTTCGGCTGGCTGGCGTTCGGTATGAAGCTCGGTGTCGAGAAAGCCTGGCTGGTCGGCCTGCTGCCGTTCGTGGCGGCATCGCTGGTCAAGAACGCGCTGGGCGCGGCGCTGGTGCCGGCGGTGCGTCGCCTGGTGGACCGCCGCAGGTAACGGCTGACCCAGACAGGCATTTTGCCCGTTAATTATCGATTTAATCGAGCCCCGGCGGGTTGCCGGGGATGCGGCATTCTGTGCTATTGACCCGCAGTTATAAAGATTGACGGGAGTGAAATGTCATGGCGGTGATCGCAACGACGGAGGCGCCAGCCTCCGCGGCTAAACCTTGGTACAAGGTGCTCTATCTCCAGGTGCTGATCGCCATCGTGCTCGGCGTGATCGCCGGCTCGTTCTTTCCGGCCTTCGCCACCAACGACTGGATCAAGGCGCTCGGCGACGGCTTCATCAAGCTGATCAAGATGGTGATCGCGCCGATCATCTTCTGCACCGTGGTGTCGGGCATCGCCCACATCCAGGACGCCCGCAAGGTCGGCCGCGTCGGCGTCAAGGCGCTGATCTACTTCGAGATCGTATCGTCCTTCGCGCTGATCCTCGGCATGATCATGGGCAACGTGTTCCAGGTCGGCCACGGCCTCGTCACCAAGGTCGATTCCGGCAACGCGGCGGTCGCCAATTACGTCAAGCAGGCGGAAGCGCAGAAGTCGGTCGACTTCGTGCTCAACATCATTCCCGACAGCGTGGTCGGCGCATTCGCACGCGGCGACATCCTGCAGGTGTTGCTGTTTGCGATCCTGTTCGGCTTCGCGCTGATGGCGCTGGGCGAGCGCGGCCACCGGCTGCGTGACGTGATCGACGATACGTCGCACGCAATCTTCGGCGTCATCGCCATTGTCATGAAGGCGGCGCCGCTCGGCGCGTTCGGCGCGATGGCCTACACGATCGGCAAGTTCGGCCCGGCCGCGCTGACCAACCTGCTGAGCCTGATCGTGCTGTTTTACGCGACCGCGGCGCTGTTCGTGATCGTCGTGCTCGGCCTGATCGCCCGCATCGTCGGCTTCAACATCTTCAAGTTCATTGCCTACATCAAGGACGAACTGCTGATCGTGCTCGGCACCAGCTCGTCGGAAAGCGCGCTGCCGCAGTTGATGGCGAAGCTGGAGCGGCTCGGCTGTTCGAAATCGGTGGTCGGCCTGGTGGTCCCCACCGGTTATTCGTTCAACCTCGACGGCACCAACATCTACATGACTTTGGCGACCTTGTTCATCGCCCAGGCCCTGGGCGTGGACCTGACGTTCGGCCAGCAGGTCACCATCCTGCTGGTGGCGATGCTGACCTCGAAGGGCGCCAGCGGCGTCACCGGCGCCGGCTTCATCACGCTGGCCGCGACCCTGAGCGTGGTGGATCCGCGGCTGGTGCCGGGCATGGCGATCGTGTTCTCGATCGACAAGTTCATGAGCGAGGTCCGCGCCCTCACCAACATCACCGGCAACGGCGTCGCCGCGGTGTTCGTGTCGTGGTGGGAAGGCGAACTCGACCACGAGGTGATGCACGCCAACCTCAACAAGACCATCGATCCGTCGGACGTGGAGACGGCGGTTACCACCGGCTGACCTCTTCCCTCGCCCTGCTCTTGCGGGGAGAGGGTGGCTCGAAGGAGCGAAGCTCGTTTGAGCCGGGTGAGGGGCGCCAACGAGTGAAACGCTGGCAGCCCCTCACCCGAAGCCTCGCTGGTGCGAGGCTCCGACTTCTCCCCGCAAGAGCGGGGCGAAGTTAGATCAGAGCATCTGGCGACGGATTCGAACGGCTCAACTAAGATAACAGCCAATAAAAAGGCCGCCCGGTTTTGCCGGGCGGCTTTTTATTGTTCAGGCGAAGAGCTTACTCGCCGTTGCCGAGCACGCGTGACCACCAGCCGGCCTTGCGGGGCTGGGAGTCGGCCGGAGCTTCCGGCGCCGCCGGCGCAACGGCTGGAGCGGGCTCGGGAGCCGGCTGCGGCACGACGCTGACCGGTGCAGCCACGGGCTGCGGTTCGGCCGAGGCGAAGCTGACCTTCTCGCGTACCGTCGAACGACGGCGGGCGGCGGCCTTGTCGTCATCCACAGGCGCGGGCTCCGGGGCGGCGACCGGCGCCGGGGCGACGGCAGCAGCAACCGCTGCGGGCTCAGGCTCGGCGGGCGCGAACATCGGCACGGCGTCATGCCGGCTCTGCGGCGTTTCAACGGGCTCCGACCTGGCATAGGCCGTGATGGATTCCGTGGTCGCCTCATCATGCGGACGTAGCGAGGTGCCTTCGAGATCGGCCACGGCTTCGCTGGATTCCGACTCCGGCGTAGGACCGAGTTCGTCCGAGATCGAGCCGACCAGACCGTCTTCCGGTCCGCCACGCCGACGACGACCGCCGCGGCGTCCGCGACGGCGCGGACGCCGTTCGCCATCGGCGGTCTGCTCCGCGGTGCGGGGCTCGCCGGACTGATCCTCGGACTCGTCGTCCTCGCCGTCAGCGTCGTCACCGACGCTCTCGACGTTGCCTTCGCCGACGAAGGCGGCGGGTGCTTCGCTGCCGTCACGCTCGGGTGCCGGGCCGCCTTCGCGGGCCTCGCCGGAACGTCCACGCCGGCGCCGGCGGCGCTTGCGCTTGCGGCCGTCCGCATCGGTTTCGCTGCCGGCGCTCTCGCCCGACGGCTCGTCATCGGAAGTGAGGCCCTCGGTCTCTTCGGTCTCGATCTCGGCTTCGGTCTCGAAGGACTCTTCATCCTCGAAGGGTTCTTCTTCCATCGCCGGCGGGAACGCCGCGACCTGGGCTGCAAGCACGGCCTTGGCGGCCTCCAGCGTATGCACCTGCTCGCCGCGGTCGATCACGAACGACTGCTGGCCGGTGACGGTGGGGTCGGCGATCACCGCGAGGGTGACCTTGAAGCTGCTTTCGAGATCGCGCAGGTGGCCGCGCTTGTGGTTCAGCACATAGAGCGCGACGTCGGTACGGGTGCGCACGACCAGGTTATGGGTGGCGCCCTTCATCAAGATTTCTTCCATGCCGCGCAGCAACTGCAGCGCAACGGAGGAGACCGAACGAACGTGGCCGCTGCCGCCGCAATGGGTGCAGACCTCGGTGGAGCTTTCCAGCACGCTGGCGCGGATGCGCTGGCGCGACATTTCGAGCAGGCCGAAATGCGAGATGCGGCCGACCTGGATGCGGGCGCGGTCCTGCCGCAGGCAATCGCTCATCTTGCGCTCGACCGAGCGATTGTTGCGCTTCTCGTCCATGTCGATGAAATCGATGACGATCAGGCCGGCGAGATCGCGCAGGCGAAGCTGCCGTGCGACTTCTTCCGCCGCCTCAAGATTGGTCTTGAGCGCGGTGTCCTCGATGTGGTGCTCTTTGGTCGAGCGACCGGAGTTGACGTCGATCGAGACCAAAGCTTCGGTCTGGTTGATGACGATGTAGCCGCCGGAGCGCAGCTGCACCGTGGGCGAGAACATCGCATCGAGCTGGCTCTCGACGCCCATCCGCGAGAACAGCGGCTGGCCGTCGCGATACAGCTTCACCGCACGGACGTTCGACGGCATCAGCATGTGCATGAAGTCGCGGGCTTCGGTGTAGCCGGCTTCGCCGGCGACCTGGATCTCGTCGATTTCCTTGTTGTAGAGGTCGCGCAGCGAGCGCTTGATCAGCGAGCCTTCCTCGTAGACGAGGGTCGGGGCCTGCGACTTCAGCGTCATGTCGCGCACGGTTTCCCACATGCGGATCAGGTATTCGAAGTCGCGCTTGATTTCCGGCTTGGTGCGCGAGGCGCCAGCGGTGCGCAGAATGATCCCCATGCCTTCCGGCACATCGAGGTCCGACACCACTTCCTTGAGGCGCGAGCGATCTTGCGCCGAGGTGATTTTTCGCGAAATGCCACCACCGCGCGCGGTGTTCGGCATCAGGACGGCGTAGCGGCCGGCCAGCGACAGGTAGGTGGTGAGCGCGGCGCCCTTGTTGCCACGTTCTTCCTTGACGACCTGTACCAGCATCACCTGGCGGCGCTTGATGACTTCCTGGATCTTGTAGGTGCGGCGCGGGCGGAACGAGGCACGATCCGGAACTTCTTCCAGCACATCTTCGCCGCCGACCGACTCGACCATATCCTCTTCGGCTTCCTCGCCGTCGTCTTCCTCGTCGTCGTGCTCATCGCTCTCGGCGGCCACGGGCGCGTGCTCTTCGTGATGCACGATGTCGTCGGCATGCGCCAGATTCTGCGCTGCGGCGTAGGCGGCGTCGTGATGGTCGTCGTGGGGATGCTCGTCGTGGCCGTGATCATGGCCATGATCGTCATGCGCATGGTCGTGCGCGTGATCGGCTGCATGGTCGTCGTGACCGACGGCAGCCACCGGCTGCGCTTCGGCGACGGCGTCCGGCGCTAGGCCGGCCGACACCGGCTGGTCGGGATGGATCTCGGAGGCGGGCGTCTCGGAGGCTGTGGCCTCGGGCGCCTTATATTCATCGCCATGCGCTTCATGGTCGTGATCGCCGACCGCATGACCCGGGGCGCGCTCGCCCTCGGCATGCTCGCTCTCGGCATGTTCATGGGCGTGGCTATGCTCATGGCCGTCGTGGTCGTGATGTTCCGGATCGGCGGCATGGTGGCCGGCGTCGTGGGCATGATCGTGTTCGGCGTCGTGCGCCACGAACGCCGGATCGCGCGGCTGTTCGGCCTGCGACGGATCGATCGCGGCCGTCTCGACGAGGTCGCTCTGCACGCGTTCGCCACTGCCGCGGCGGCGCGAATTGCGGTGACGCGGGCGTTTGCTGCCGCGGCTGGAACGGTTGTCGGTTTCTTCCTCGGCTTCGCGATGGGCGCGCTCGTCCGCCTCGATCAGCGCCTGACGGTCGGCGACCGGGATCTGGTAATAATCGGGGTGGATTTCGCTGAAGGCGAGGAAGCCGTGACGGTTGCCGCCGTATTCGATGAAAGCGGCCTGCAGCGACGGTTCGACCCGGGTGACCTTGGCGAGGTAGATGTTGCCGCGGAGCTGCTTGCGCTGCGCGGTCTCGAAATCAAATTCCTCGACGCGATTGCCGCGGACCACGACGACCCGGGTCTCTTCCGGGTGGGTCGCGTCGATCAACATTTTGTTTGGCATGTGGGGGCTCATGGCGGCGGAGGGCGCGCGTGGCGGCAAGCGCATATGGCGCGGCCGGGTGACGCAACGGTCCACCTGATTCGGGGGTGAGGGGAAGGCCGAAACGCAACCCGGGGCGCCGTGCCGATCGCGAACCCAGAGCGGGGCGACGCGCGAAGCTCTTGCTTCGCATCGGCGCAGGTCCCGCATGGGTCTCGGTCGGCATCACAGTCTGGCGCATCAAGCGTCGGCCCGTCTGAACATCCTGGCGGCAAAGGCGCCGCCTTCTTGCTGACGTCCGGCATGGCGCCGAAGCGTTTGCCGGCTCTCGCCTATGCCAGCCCGAGGGCTGGAATAATCGGTCATGAAGTGTCTAAAGCCGCCCCTGGAAAGATGACCTGGGACCGGACGCCGCTCGGGCTAGAACCGCCCCTCCGATCAACCGCGCGCTGCGCTGATTGTGGAAGGGAGATCGGAAAAACGCTGGAACCACCGATAGATCGATGGAACAGGCGCTGCACCGGGAGGCTGAACGCGACACAACCGGAGTTAAACCGTCAGCGTTTCGTTCATACGAGGAATGCCGATCGCTTGCAAGGGAAGCGTCACACCCCTGCAACACTGTCGACTATTCTGCACTGCAACCTTAACCATCGGTTAACCCTGCAATCCTATTGGGTTAATACAGGGCTGCTTCGGAGGCACGAGATTCTTGGCGGGCCGCGCAAACCACATCGTCGGACTGGGATTGGCGCTTGCCAGCGCCGCGGCCGTGCTGTGCGGGTCGCCCGGTACCGGCCGCGCCGCCGATGAGTCGCCGCGTCCTGAGGTAGTCGGCTCGTTTCCGGTCGCGTCCGACGTGCGGGTCGCTGGCGACGAGAAGCAGACCCGCTTCATTCTCGACCTCGACAAGAAGATCGCGCTGCGCGCTTTCGCGCTGGCCGACCCGTATCGGGTCGTGGTCGATATCCCGCAGGTCAATTTCCGGCTCGATGCCGGCGCCGGCACGGTGGCGCGCGGGCTGATCAAGGCGTTCCGCTACGGGCTGGTGATGCCCGGCGGGTCCCGCATCGTGTTCGACCTCGCCGGCCCGGCCAAGATCAAGAACGCCTATGCGCTGGATCCGGCCAATGGCCAGCCGGCGCGGCTGGTGATCGAGCTGGAGTCCATCGATCGCACCGCGTTCGTGCAGGCACTGGCGGTAGAAAATCGCCCGGACCTGCGGCCCGCGATCGGGCCGGTTGCCATTCCGGCCACCGTGGTGGCCATGGCGGCGCCGAAGCCGGCCGACGATCCAAGGCCGGTGGTGGTGTTGGACCCCGGCCATGGTGGCATCGACAACGGCACCCAGGCCGGCGGCGAGGCCGAGAAAAGCCTGGTGCTCAGCTTCGGGCTGGCGTTGCGCGACCGCATCGAGAAGGCCGGCAAGTACCGCGTGGTGATGACCCGCACCGACGACACCTTCATTCCGCTCGGCGACCGCGTGAAGATCGCGCGTAACCAGTCCGCGGCCTTGTTCGTCTCGATCCACGCCGACGCGCTGCCGCGCGGCGAGGGCGACGCCCAGGGCGCTACCGTCTACACGCTGTCCGACAAGGCCTCGGACGCCGAGGCCGAACGGCTGGCGGACTCCGAAAACAAGGCCGACGCCATTGGCGGCGTCAATCTGACGGAAGAGCCGACCGACGTCGCCGACATCCTGATCGACCTGGCGCAGCGCGAAACCCGCACCTTCTCCAACCGGTTCGCCCGGCTGGTGGTCGGCGAGATGAAGACCACCGCGCGGATGCACAAGCACCCGCTGAAGTCGGCGGGTTTCAGGGTGTTGAAGGCGCCGGACGTGCCGTCGGTCTTGATCGAGCTGGGTTACGTGTCCAACAAGGACGACCTGCAGCAATTGATGTCGGAGAACTGGCGTTCCAAGACGGTTGGCGCGGTAGCGCAGGCAATCGACGGGTTTTTCGCCAAACGGCTGGTTTCGGCGTCCCCGGGAAACTGAGAAAAGACAAGGGTTTCAACGCCGGAGCCCTAGTTTCGACACAGCCGCAGCTTTATAAAATTTTTCGCGCGGCCGTCAGAATCGGTCAAAACGGCTCGATCTGGGCCGTATCGGCGTGGTGCTGACTTTGTGCCGATAAGAGCCGCCGTATGATATGGTGCGGCACAGCGATGGAAACGGATCTTCGATAATGCGTCTGCTGGTGCGGTTTTTGGGATTCTTGTTCGCCGCCGGGACCGTCGTGTTCCTGGTGGGCGTCGCCGCCGCTGCCGGCATGATCTGGCATTACTCCAAGGACCTGCCGGACTATTCGCAGCTGCAGGACTACGAGCCGCCGGTGATGACCCGCGTGCACGCCGCCGACGGCGCGCTGCTCGGCGAATATTCCAAGGAGCGCCGGCTGTACCTGCCGATCCAGGCGGTGCCAAAGCTGGTTATCAACGCCTTCCTCGCCGCCGAAGACAAGAATTTCTACGAGCATGGCGGCATCGATTATACCGGCATGGCGCGCGCCGCGGTGTTGTATGCCCAGAACTTCGGCTCCAACCGCCGGCCGCAGGGCGCCTCCACCATCACCCAGCAGGTCGCCAAGAACTTCCTGCTCACCAACGAGGTCTCCTTCACCCGCAAGATCAAGGAAGCCCTGCTGGCGATGCGCATCGAGCGCGCCTATTCGAAGGATAAGATCCTCGAACTCTATCTCAACGAAATCTATCTCGGCCTCGGCGCCTACGGCATCGCCGCGGCGTCGCTGGTATATTTCGACAAGTCGGTGAACGAGCTGACGGTCTCGGAAGCGTCCTATCTGGCGGCGCTGCCGAAGGCGCCGTCGTCGCTGCATCCGGTGAAGAACCGCGACCGCGCCATCGAGCGCCGCAACTACGTGATCGACCGCCTGCTGGAGAACGGCTGGGTCAAGCAGGCCGACGCCGACAAGGCGCGCAAGGACGTGTTGACCGTCACCAGCCGCACCAATGCCGCGCACATCTTCGCCGGCGAATATTTCGCCGAGGAAGTCCGCCGCGACGTGTTCGAGCGCTACGGCGAGAAGAAGCTGTATGAAGGCGGCCTGTCGGTGCGCACCACGCTGGATCCGAAGCTGCAGATCATGGCGCGCAAGACCATGACCAACGGCCTGATCAATTTCGACGAGGCGCATGGCTGGCGCGGCGCCAGCAACAAGATCGACATCACCGGCGACTGGGGCGTCAAGCTCGCCGAGGTCAAGGCACTGTCGGACATCGCGCCGTGGAAGCTCGCCGTGGTGCTCGAGACCAGCGACCAGTCGGCCCGGATCGGCTTCCAGCCCGGCCGCGAACTCGGCGGCGCCGTGCTCAAGGACCGCCAGACCGGCAACCTGACGCTCGATGGAGTGCGCTGGGCCAAGCCCACCACGGGTCCGATCAAGGGCAAGACGCCGACGGCGGTGTCGCAGGTGCTCAACCCCGGCGACGTCATCTATGTCGATCCACTTCTGACCAAGGAGGGCACGGCGGTCGAGGGCCAGTTCCGGCTGCGGCAGTATCCCGAAGTGTCCGGCGCGATGGTGGCGATGGATCCGTGGACCGGCCGCGTGCTGGCCATGGTCGGCGGCTTCTCGTTCGACCAGAGCCAGTTCAACCGCGCCACCCAGGCCTATCGGCAGCCCGGTTCGTCGTTCAAGCCGCTGGTCTATTCGGCGGCGATGGACAACGGCTACACGCCATCGACGGTGGTGATCGATGCGCCGCTGGAGATCGACCAGGGGCAGGGCGCCGGCGTCTGGCGTCCGGACAACTATTCGAGCGGCAAGTATCTCGGTCCGACTACTTTGCGCAACGCGCTGATGCGCTCGCTCAACACCGTGACGGTGCGGCTCGCCCAGGACGTCGGCATGCCGCTGATCGGCGAGTACGCCAAGCGGTTCGGCGTCTATGACGAATTGCCGAACTATCTGTCCTATGCGCTCGGTGCCGGCGAAACCACGGTGATGCGCATGGTCACGGCGTATTCGATGTTCGCCAATGGCGGCAAGCGGGTGAAGTCGACGCTGATCGACCGCATCCAGGATCGCTATGGCCACACCATCTTCAAGCACGATCAGCGCGAATGCCGCGGCTGCGACGCACCGGATGGCTGGAAGAACCAGGCCGAGCCGCAACTGGTCGATCGCCGCGAGCAGGTGATCGATGCCATGACCGCGTACCAGATCACCTCGATGATGGAGGGCGTGGTGCAGGGCGGTACCGCGACCGTGATGCGCGACGTCGGCAAGCCGATCGCCGGCAAGACCGGAACCACCAACGAGGCCAAGGACGCCTGGTTCATTGGTTTCTCGCCGGACGTCGTGATCGGTCTCTATGTCGGTTACGACAAGCCGCGCACCCTCGGCGCCAAGGCGACCGGCGGCGGCCTCGCCGCCCCGATCGCCCGCGACTTCATGAAGTTGGCGCTGGCCGACAAGCCGGCGGTGCCGTTCCGCGTGCCGGCCGGGATCAAGCTGATCCGCGTCGAGGCGAAGAGCGGCATGCGCGCCGGACCAGGCAGCGAAGGCCGCACCATCCTCGAAGCCTTCAAGCCGGGCACGGCGCCGCCGGACAATTACTCCGCGATCGGCGTCGCCGATGCCGACGGACGCTCCTTGCAGGTCTCGCCCGACACCGACCGCAGCTTCATGCGGCCGGGCACCGGCGGGCTGTATTAAATCGAGAAGACCGGGTCCGGGACGAGGAGCGGCATTCCTATGCTGCTCCTCGTATCCGGGACCGTACCCAAAACATCGTAGCCGTACGTGCTGGCGGACAACCCCCGATCCGACCAAAGCCTAATTGCATCGGCGATCGGTCGAGGTAAATACTACCTGAAATTGCGAGTAACGCCGCCACGAGCCCTTTCCCGCCGCGGGGAGCAGGGAGTCCGGATGATGCCAGACAACATCGCCGTGTTCGCCACGGTCATACTGCTGCTCCCGATGATCTACTTCCTGCTCGCGGCGCCCGCTTTTTTGCTGGTGAGCCTGGATATCCGATCTGTCGCATTGCTGATGCGCGTGATGTTCAATGGCTATTTCCTGACCTTGGCCATTGCCGGCGCGGTCGGGGCGGTCGCGGTTGTCCTGGATGGTCGGCCGCTTCTGGCGGTCGGCATCGGCTTGGTCGCGGCGCTCGCGGCCGCGTCGCGCCGTTGGTTCTTGCGGCAGATCGATGCGCGGATCAGCGACAGGGATCCCGGCGATGCCGATGACGCGCGCCGCCTTCGATGGTTGCATTGCGGCGGCATGCTGAGCAACGCGATCCAACTGGTCGCGCTCGTGGCCGCCATTCCCAGAATTGCAATCGTGCCGGCTTGATCGGGTCTGACGGAAGAACTGCGGGCCGGGGTCCCCGGATCAGCGAGGCGGCATCCGGGATTGCATCGAAAATTTCCGTGTGGCTCCGCTCATGGGGCAACCTGGCTGAACGTGTCCAGCTCTCAGCCGCGCCTTCCGCCGACCGAGACGAACGCCATCAGACAGGGCTCCGGCAACGGGTTGCGCCAGCGATGCCGGGTGCCGTTCTGGACGATACAGTCGCCCTGGCGCAGATGCACTTTCTGTCCGTCGTCCAGCTCCAGCGTCATCTCGCCGCGAACCACGACCCCGTAATCGATCGTGTCGGTCGTGTGCATGCCCGGCGCGCTGCGATCGAAATGGTTTCCCATGCCGGGGACTTTCTCCGACAATTCCCGCAATCCGCTCTCGAGCGTGACGCCCGGCGGCGGTTTCCAGCCGTCGGGTCGCTTCGGCGGATACGAGATCAGGCGAAACAACGTACCCCCCGGGCCGGGAAAGTCTCGCGTGCCGTTGAGCATCGGGTCGGGTTCCTGGCCGGTGAGCCGCGGCACGCCCTCGGTCATGTAAAGTTCGTAGAAGGTCAGACCGGGATTGGCGTCGATCTCGACCACCTTGGACGTGACGTCGAAGGACTTGAACACCGACTTGCCGGCATCGTCGCGGCCGGTCAGTGCCCGCCTGGGCGGCGGCAGCTCGCTGGCGTCTCTGGCTTGCGCGGGCGGTGACAGCGCGGCCAAGGCGCTGCCTCCGACCATCGCGGAAAGCGCCTGCAGCAGATGACGGCGATGTCCGTCTTCAGGTTGCTCGAAAGAGAACTCCGCGTCGTCCACCGGTTTGGTCGTGCTTCGTGACCACGGACGCCATGACAGCCAGCTCATCTATGTTCTCCGCTATTTCGAAAACTGAAAGACGACGGATGAAGCATGACGCAGTTGCGTTCCCGTGGGGGCGATCGAGCTGCGGACTAAACCTCAGGTAGCGTCACTCAGAGCGGTAATTCTGTCAATCGTCGTTCCTGCACCACGATGCCGGGCGTCGCGACGGGTTGAAGTTCGGGGAGCGGGCGGCTACACGATGGGTCCATATTTGGATTGAGTCATGCGCCCAGAATTCGAACGCCTCGTTGAAGAGATCAAGCAGTCAGTCGGGCTGCTGAGGAGGCATCTTTGACGTCGATGCAGCCACGGCACGCCTCGCAGAGCTGAACACGCTCGCTGAAGACTCCAATCTCTGGAACGATCCCCAGAAAGCCCAGAAACTGATGCAGGAGCGGACCTCGCTGGAGGATTCGCTCAGCGGCATCGGCCGAGTCATGCGCGAGCTCGACGACAACGTCGAGATGATCGAACTCGGCGAGGCCGAGGGCGATGACGGCGTCGTGGTCGAGGCCGAGAACGCGCTGAAGGCGCTGAAGAAGGAAGTCGCGCGCCGCGAGCTGGAAGCGCTGCTGTCCGGCGAAGCCGACCGCTTCGATTCCTATCTCGAAGTACACGCCGGCGCCGGCGGCACCGAAAGCCAGGACTGGGCTTCGATGCTGCTGCGCATGTATACGCGCTGGGCGGAGAAGCACGGCTTCAAGGTCGAATATCTCGAAGAGACCGCCGGCGAAGAAGCCGGCATCAAATCCGCGACGATCCAGATCTCCGGCCACAACGCCTATGGCTGGCTGAAGACCGAGGGCGGCGTACACCGGCTGGTGCGAATCTCGCCTTACGATTCCAACGCGCGGCGGCACACCTCGTTCTCGTCGGTGGCGATCTTCCCGGTGGTCGACAACACCATCAAGATCGACATCAACGAAAGCGACGTCCGCGTCGATACGATGCGATCCGGCGGCGCCGGTGGCCAGCACGTCAACAAGACCGAATCCGCGGTGCGGCTGACGCACATCCCGAGCGGCGTCGCGGTGGTCTGTCAGGCCGGCCGTTCGCAGCACAAGAACAAGGCTCAGGCCTGGGACATGCTGCGCGCCCGGCTGTACGAGATCGAGCTGAAGAAACGCGAGGCGCAGGCCGCCGCCGACCAGGCCGCCAAGACCGAGATCGGCTGGGGTCACCAGATCCGCTCCTACGTGTTGCAGCCCTACCAGATGGTCAAGGACCTGCGCACCGGCGTGCAGACCTCGGACACTTCCGGCGTGCTCGACGGCGACCTCGACGAGGTCATGGCCGCCACGCTGGCGCAGCGCGCCTTCGGCATCTCGCCGGGCGCGATCGAGGATATGGACTAAACGATGGCCCATGTCGCGTTCATCGGTTTGGGGCGCATGGGCCACGGGATGGCGGGCCGCTATCTCGACGCCGGCTTTACGCTCGCCGTGTGGAATCGCAGCAAGGCCAAGGCCGACGACCTGATCGCCCGCGGCGCCCGCTGGGCCGCTTCGCCGGCGGACGCCGCCGAGGGTGCCGACGCCATCGTCACCATGGTCGCCGACGACGCGGCGTCGCAGTCGGTGTGGCTCGGTCCGGACGGCGCGGCGACCGTGGCGAAGCCCAGCGCGTTCGCCATCGAATGCTCCACGGTCTCGCATCGGCACGCCCTCGAACTCGGTGGCGCACTGACGTCGCGTGGTCTTCGCTATCTCGACTGTCCCGTCACCGGCCTGCCGGACGCCGCAGCCAGCGGAAAGCTGACCTTGCTGGTCGGCGCCTCGGCGGCTGACCTGGAGCACGCGCGGCCGTTCCTGACCCCGGTGGGATCGACGATCCGCCATTTTGGTCCGGTCGGCTCCGGCACCGTCTACAAGCTGATCAACAACC
The DNA here is from genome assembly GCF_028290785.1 of Tardiphaga sp. Taxonomy (GTDB): domain Bacteria; phylum Pseudomonadota; class Alphaproteobacteria; order Rhizobiales; family Xanthobacteraceae; genus Tardiphaga. The sequence goes on from NZ_JAQGJD010000320.1 coordinate 30,948, forward strand.
TGATGGGCGCGATCCAGATCGCCGGCCTCGCCGAGGGCTTGGCCATCGCCGAACAGGCCGGGCTCGACATGAAGCTGGTGCTGGAGTCGATCGAGCACGGCGTCACGGCCAGCCCCGGCGTGATCCGGCATTCGCGCCGCATGGTGGCGCGGGATTTTGCCGGTGCAACCTTTACCGCGTCGCTGCGCCATAAAGACGCTTCTTATGCGGTCGCGCTGGCCGAGGGGCTGTTGCAGGATCCGCCGCTGGTCAGCCGCGCCGCGGTGCAAGCCTATGACAACGCCAAGGCTGTTGCGCCCGACGATGACGAGGCGAAGATGATCGAACTGATCTCGCGCCCAAAAGCGTAGCAGCGAAGACGCGTTCCGCGCGTGCGGTGACAGCGTTTTTCGACGTTCCGCCTTCCCTTCGATTTCGTCGCCGATATGATGGGCGGGCCGGAACCCAAAATGGGTGCGCCGGCTTGTCGTGGCGCCGCGCCATGCGGCGTTGAATTCAACAAAGCGGGGGCGTCATGAAGATCATTCCTATCCTGGTTATAGGTGCGGCATTGATGCTGGCCGGCTGCGGTCGCGATCCTGGACCGGCCGGTCCGAAGGGTGAGACGGGCGCGCAGGGCCCGGCGGGTCCGCAGGGCGCGCAAGGCGTGCAGGGCATTCCCGGTGTGCAGGGCCAGGCCGGCGCTCAAGGTCCACAGGGACCGCAGGGCGCTCCGGGGGCTGCCGGCGCACCGGGGGAGAAGGGCGAGAAAGGCGAAAAGGGCGACGCTACGCCGGTCAATCTCCGCGCCGTTCAGGCCGATGGCTCGGTGAGCTGCGAAGCCAATGAGACGCTGGTGTCGGTGTTTTGTCCAAGTGGCGGCGCGCCGGACGGCATGAAGTGCGCGACTTCGCCGACCGTCGGCCTCTGCCTCAAGAAGCCGTAAGCCTCAGCCGCGCGAAAGGCGCCAGCGCGACAGCCAGTCCGTGAACCGGCCGCTGTCGCGCGTGCCGCCATGCCATGCCGCGGTGACGGTGCCATCGCTCGCCACCATCAGCACCACGTCGAGCCCGGCGGAGCGCCGCAGCGTTTCCACCGCCTGCTGCGGCGTCTGTGCGATCGGGCCAGCCACGTTGAACGATGTATTCACGGATAGCTCGACGCCGATGTGGCGGCCGAGCGCTTGCAGATAGGCGTAGGTGAGGGGATCGTCCTGCGCGCGGACGATCTGGATGCGGCCGGTGCCGTCGGCGTGGATCACCGCCGGAATCTTTTCGCGCGCGTGCGGTTTCGATTGCGCGGTCAGGACCATGTAGTTGTAGGCGTTATAGTCCGCGTCGGACGCGCCTTCGAGCAGGTCGAAATATTCCTGTGCGGCTTCCAACGTGGCCATCGGCGCCAGCGGCCGAATCGCCTCGCGATATTTGACGCGTTCGTTGAGCCGCTCGCGCGTCGCGGCATCGCAGGGGTTGGCGAGGATCGAGCGATGGCCGAGCGCGCGCGGACCGGTTTCCGCGGCGCCCTGGTACAGTGCGATGATGCCGCTCTGCGCGACCATGAACGCCATCAGGTCGGCGACGGCGTCGCGGCCCTCTGGCGTCGAGATATCGCCGATCGGCTCGAACGCGATATCCGTGGCCTGCAGCGCCGCCGCAATATCGTTCGGCGCCGGCGCATCGCCGCAAAAAAACGCGTGGTTCATCGGTTCGCCCCTCGGCGCGCCGATGAGATGCGCGAACATCCAGGCGGCGCCGATGGTGACGCCGGGATCGCCCGGCGTCGGCGGCACCCACAGATGCAGATTGGCCTTACGGCCCTGCGCCCGCGCGAACCACGCTTCATTGAAATGCTGCAGCAGCCGCATGTTGCCGAGCGCATTCAGCGCGATGCCGCCGGTCAGCACCAGCCGGTGCGCGCCGGTGGTGCGCAGCAGGTGATCGACAATGTGAATCATCGCGTCCTCGAACACCAGCTGCGTCGCCGCGGCCTTGTCGAGGCGGTCCTGGGTATCGGGCCGGTGCGCGATGTCCTCGACCCGGAGCACCGCGTCGGGATTCCACAACTGGTCCGGCTTGAGTGGTTCGCCGAGAAGATCGATCAGCGCTTGCTTGTAGGGCCGCTCGAACGGGTCGCAGTACCAGTTGCCCATCGCACGATTCAGCCGGACTTCGCCGTTGGCTCCGAAATCCAGCACCTCGCGCAATCGCGCGTAATAGGGATTGGTTTTGCGATCCATGTCGCCCCAGGCGGCGGCGCCCATGTAGCGGCCTTCGCTGGACAGCCAGGTCCAGCCGCCCTGGGTGGACGAGATCACGCTGTAGAACGCGCCGAGCGAGTCGAACACGCTGTCATTGCAGTACAAGCGGCGCATCTCGCCACGTTCGGCGACGTACAGCGAGATCGAACCCTGGTCGCCGGTGCCGTCGAGCACCGCGATCGCGACGGGTTCGGTGCTGTCGTCGAACGGCGATGCCGCGAACGAGAACCAGGCGTGGTTGTCGTGATGCGGCATCATCAGCAGCGGCACCCGCGCTGCCAGGCCGAATTGCTTGCGCAGCAGTTTAGGCATCCGCGTCATCTGCTCGAAGCTGCGGGCATCGAAGCTGACGGAATTCTTGGTTCGCAGCAGCTTCAGACCGTCGGGAAGTTCTTCCACGACGCTTCGCACCAGCGTGCCGAGCAGATCGGGATAGTCCCAACTGGTCAGCGATGCATCGATATCGCCGATGTCGCGGCCCATCGCCTGCAGGGTGACGCGCAACGCGTCGAGCGCGCCACGCGGATATCGCGTGGTGTGCTTGTCGCCGGAGAAACGCTCTTCCTCGTTGTTGACGATCAGGCGCGGGCCGTGGGCCTGCGTGACTTCGACGAGGGCGACGCCGGAATTATGTGTGCCCGGCAGTCCGAGGCCGGCGAGATAGACCGTCTCGCCGCGCTCAAGCTTGGCGCGGATCGCGGCGATGCGCCTAGCGGTGAAATGGGAATCGTTGGCGTGAAAGCCCGCCAGGGTCATCAGCCAGGTCGCAGCGCGCCGCGTGGCCCGGAAGCAGAAACGGCCGAGGCGGGGAAAACGGGGACCGATGCGCCGGGGGGATGGTTTCAAGAAAACGGCCTCGAATGGGGTTCGACGCCGCTTCAATCACACTCGGGGCAGGGCAACAATGCCCCGCATGGTCGCTAGCCTGCGCCGAGCCGCACGCCGGCACGGAGAAACTTCTGCGGGTCCACGGCTTCGCCGTCGATCCGGGTCTCGTAATGCAGGTGAGAACCCGTTGAGCGGCCGGTGGAGCCGACCAGCCCGATCACCTGACCGATCTTGACGGTGTCGCCGACCCTGACCTGGATTTCCGACATATGCCCGTAGCGGGTGGCGAGGCCGTTGCCGTGGTCGATCTCGACCATCTTGCCATAACCGCCGGCGTAGGCGGCCGAGGTCACCCGGCCGTTGGCGGTGGCGCGGATCGGATCGCCGGTGGCGGCACGGAAATCGAGGCCGGTATGCATCGCCGGACGGCCGAGGAACGGATCGCTGCGGACGCCGAAGCCGGAGGTGAATTCGACCTCGCCGACGACCGGCTTGCGATAGGGCACCAGTGCCATGGTGCGGTTCAGCTTATCGACCTGGGCGCGGCTGACATAGACGCGGTACAATTGGCGTTCGAACGGATCGGCACTGGCGGACAGCCTGACCGGAACGTAAGGGCCGCCCATCGCGACCCTGGGCGTGGCGGATTCGAGCTGCGCCATGTTGAGCCCGAGGTCGGAAATCGCGCCGCGCATCCGGCGGGCCTTGGAATCCATGGTTTCCTCGACCGCGCTGAGCGTCGCCAACTGCCTGCTCTCGACCTGGTCGAGCGAGGCCTGCAGCCGGCCGATCACGGTATCGACGCCGCCGTTCTTGGCATATTGCTTCGGCGGCGGCGCGGCCGCAGCGGGGGTGCGCGATTCCAGCCGGGCTTCGCGATCCGGCGGCGCCACGAAGGTCACGGTGTCGCTGATCGGCGAAGGCTTCAACGCGCCGGGCGCGGAGGTTTCGCGTGCCGCCGGCTTGCCGATCGAGCCGGTGATCGAAGTATCGGGCATGGCGCTCAGCGCGGTGGCGCGGGATTCCAGCGTGCTCTGCCGGCGCATCACCTGATCGAGCTTCTGGTCGAACTGTTCCTGGTCCAGCATCTGCCGGCTGGTGGTGCGATCGACCTTGGCGCGCAGTTCGGCGATGCGGTCCTCATAGGCGTATTGCATCTCGGCCTGGCGCGCGATCAGCTTGGTGAGCACGTCGTCGCGAAACGCGAAATAGGTCGCCGTGGCCGCCGACCAGCAACCCATCACGGTCACCGTGCCGACCACGATCCAGAACAGCACCGGGCCGATGCGGACCTGCCTGCCGGCGTGGGCAAAGGTGTAGTCGCTTTTCGCGGCGGCAGTCGGGGGTGTTACTTTGGCCGGGCCGACGCGGCGGGCGACCGGCCTGCCGTGATCATGGGCGTGGTGCTGAGGATATTCGGCATGGTGGGTGGGGCGGTTCGACATCAGCACTCCCGCGCCGACCCGGCAGACACCCGGATCGGCTTGATTGATGGAGGCGATTTGACCCGGTCGTGGTTAATTTTTGACGAATGGGGTCGATCAAATCCGACTTGCTTCCTCGAGCACCGCGTCGGCATGGCCATCGACTTTGACGCCCCGCCAGATCTTCGCCACGCGGCCACCTTTGTCGATCAGAACCGTTGTCCGAAGAACGCCTTCGAAGGTTTTGCCGTACATGGATTTTTCGCCCCAGGCGCCATACGCTTTCAGCATCGCATGGGCCTCGTCTGAGAGCAGCGGCGTGGTCAGGTCGTGCTTGTCGCGAAACGACTCCTGCGCCTTCAGCGGATCGGCGGAAACGCCGAGCACGGCGGTCTTGGCGGCGCCGAAATCGCGGGTGAGTCGGGTGAAGTCGATCGCCTCCTTGGTGCAGCCCGGGGTGTTGGCGCGGGGATAGAAAAAGATCACCAGCTGCTGTCCGGCGTAGTCGGCGAGCGACACCGTGGCGCCGCCGTCCCGCGGCAGGCTGAAGGCCGGCGCCATCGCGCCTTCGACCGCGACGGCCGGGGCGGCGGTCTTGGCTTTGACGGGCTTCGTGGCGGCCGGCGGTTCCGTGACCGGCTTGGTGATTGTCGCCGCGATTTTCTTGGCGACCGCGGGCGTGGCGACGGGCGGCTTCGCCGGCTTTGGGGCAGGTGCGGCCTTGACGGTTTTTGCCACAACTTTTTTCGCCGTCTTCACGGTCGGCTTTGCGGGTTTCGCCACTGCCTTCTTCACCGCGCTCTTGGTCGCAGCCGTGGTCGCGTTCTTGGCGACGACCTTCGCGGCCTTCTTGACGGGCGCCTTTGTCGCAGTCCGTTCCATCTTCCCGGCGGGGGTTCTGGAGGAATTCTCGCGCGATTT
>NZ_JAQGJD010000414.1 GCF_028290785.1 Tardiphaga sp.
CTCCCAGGTTTCAAGACCGGCAAGCGGTCACATGTCTCAAAGCGAAATCGAGACGTAAAGTTCCGTTCAGCGAGAGTTATTGGGGAAAAACCGGCAACGCATGCATGTAAAGCGGGGCTCTTTGCCGAGCCTCGCAGCCGATACGACCTTCAACAGAACCTTATCGACCGGGAGTTTGTGGCAATTTCATACCGCCTGCGCGCAGAAATCCGAGTCTCGGGGCTTCAGGCGCCATAGGTTTCGCGCTTGGACAGCTCGCCGAGCGCAATGGCGCGCTGGCGCAAGCTGTTGCGCGCAAGTCCTACCGGAAGCTGCCGCGCTTCCTCTAGATTTTGGCGCGCCTCACAGCGCAGAAGCTTGGGGATCGACGATATCGCGTCGTCCTCGGCCGCGGTACTGGCAGGCATTGCAAACACCCGCCGCCGCCGCGCAACGAGATGTCGCGCTGCGGTTGAGATGAGGCCTGCATCGTTGAATTGCAGGTATTCGCAGACACGCCGATAGTACCTGTCATAATAGATGAGTACTGCGCTGTCGCGGCCCGGGTAGATTTCGACTAGCTCAAAGACTTCGGTGGTGCCGCTTTGAAAGGCGTCCATCCAGTACCGGCGATGCTGCTCGGCGCCGGACAGCAGAATCCCGGGGCCAGAAACCGGTACCGACGGAATCGCGCTCGTTGCGTCGGGCGCGTACAGCGAACAAACTGTTTCCAGGTCATTCGCCTTGCAGGCGTCCAACCAGTCGATGGCGCGCGCGATAGGGTCAACCTGGGCCATGTTTATGTCCTGCCATCTGCGCCCCTGCTGTGATGCAGGCGCTTTTTGCCACCCTCCGAATGAAGGCAGCATGAATGGGCCCTTCAGGCTGTAGCCAGCAAGCGAAAGTCGGAAAAACGGGAACTGGCGTTGAGGCTCAGCTCAGCTCAGTCTCCACGGCAATGCGGATCAAATCGGAGTGGCTTTTCGCACCAAGCTTCTGCTTAAGCAGCGACGTCGTATTGGCGACCGTCTTGTAGGAAATGTCCAGAACGTCAGCGATCTCACTGATTTTGTCGCCTCGCGCCAACAGTCGCAGTATCTCGAGTTCACGCGGCGTCATCTGGGACGTGGGGCTCGAGCGAATGGCGGCTGCGGAGAAGGTGACGGATTCGGCGAGGCGCGGCGTGATAAAATTTTCCCCTGCCGCCACCTTCCGCACGGCCTTGACCAACAAGCGCGGATCGTCGCCTTTGGAAACGTACCCCTGAGCTCCTAGCTCGAGAGCGCGCGCAACGAACGCTGGGTCGTCGTTCATGCTAAACATGATGATGCGCGCATCGGGGTCTTCTTTCCGGATCCGGCGCATCAGTTCGAAACCGGAAAGGTCGGGCAGATTGATGTCGATAATCGTCACATCGGGGCGCTTACTCATATAAGCGCGGTGACCGGATTTCTCATCCGCTGCTTCGTCGATTTTCACCGAAGCATCGGAAGCGAATAGCGACCGGCATCCGGAGGCGACTACAGGATGATCATCAACGATCAACAATTTCATGATACATTTTCTGCAAGTTGTGACCTGTCTATAGATAGGAGGTCAGCAGCCTTTGAACAGGGATTGTTCTGTTCATAGCTTGGAATTCTTCCAATGTGGAAAACATATTCACTTCGCACTCGTCTATCGCTGTTTTTGTGCGCCGTTTTCCTCGTGGCTTTAGTCGCCGGCGCCTCGCTATTGCGGCTTTTCTCGGCTGACCAGCTTGTCGACGAGAACGAACCAGCCGAGCGCTCGGCCGTCCTGGTTGCGGGCGCTCTCAACAATGCACTGAAGGTGACGTCCGACCCGAACGCCGTCCTAATGGCTTTTCTCTCCGGCCTGGCCTCCACCAGTCCCGATGCCCTGCAGTTCCGGCCGGTCGGCGCAGCATCGACGACGAAAACGGACCTCGCCGTTGTGCTAAGTTATTCTCACGTGCCGCACTGGTTCGTGAGCTTTCTCAACTTGCCGGATCTGTCACGGCATATTCCAATTCTGGTCGGGGATCGGCGCGTTGGAGACCTCGTCTACGAGCCCGACATTCGGGCAAACATCTATGAAAAATGGGTGGGCTTTCTCTCGATCGTCGCTTCCGGCGTAGGATTGGCCTTTCTTACCATTGTTATCGCATTCTGGACCGTAGGGGCAGCCTTGAAGCCGCTCAGCGATCTCGGAAACGGGCTGGCAAAGCTGCAAGATGGCCACTATGAGGCCAGGATCGATTGCTCGGGGCCCCCGGAAATACGCCAGAGCTGTTTGGCCGTAAACGAACTCGCCAGCACGCTTTCAAGCCTCAACTCCGAAAATCGGACTCTGCTCCGTCGGATGATCCTGATTCAGGATGAAGAGCGGCGCGACATTTCGCGTGAACTCCATGACGAACTCGGGCCACTTCTTTTCGCCATCCGGGCCAACGTCATAGCCATGGCCGACGCCAGTAACATCAGTGAGGACGATCCGGACTCCGCGCCGCACCGGGCGATACAATCTGTGGAAGCCCTGCAGATGGCTAATCGTCGGATACTGGATCGCCTACGACCTCTCTATATCGAAGAGCTCGGATTGCAATCGAGCATCAAAAAGTTGCTTCGTGACGTCCATGCTCAACTTCCTAGCCTCAATGTGGCCTGTGACATCGGCCCCGATCTGGACGGCATGGACAGTGTTGTCGCCCAGACAATTTATAGGGTCATACAGGAAGGTATTACCAACGTCTTGAAGCACGCTGGGGCCAGCCAGATGAGAGTGAAAGCGGCGCTGCACAGCGGCTCGGTTGTTGTAGAAGTATCGGATAACGGAACCGGCTGGTCGACAGAACCCGTGTTCGGGCGAGGCCTAACAGGCATGCGGGAGCGCTTGCGGGCGTTGGCTGGGAGCTTCGAACTGTCGCGGCGAGATGGCTGGACGTCGATCTGCTGCAAGCTGCCGGCTTCTGGCGTCGCACGGCCTAATCGTTCTTCGTTGACACAATCGTGAGCCCGGCTTCCGCGAGCGCCGACAGTACGGCTTTCGCAATACAGTTGGCATCCTCGGTTCTCAGCCGTTCGACGGCAGGCTGCTTCGTGCTTTCGTGACAGGCGCATATAGCGGCCGCGATGATGGATGTCAGCTGGAACTGATCAGCCAGAAGGCCCTTTGCCGGTCCGGTCACCACGCTGATCCGAAAAAGTCGATGGGAGACATCCGGTCGGCAGTAGCAACGGTGGTAGCTCCGGCGGTTCGAGGCTTTACTGCCCGCGCAGCAATCGCCTGCCGGCGCGGCTTTCGGGACATGTTAGAGCGAGCAGTTTCCTTCAGGCGGTAGCGGGCCTGCGCATCGTTGAAAGAGATGTTGATCGCAGGCGACTTAATGGCAGACGAAACGAGAGGTGGCGCAGGGGGCAGCGGCGCAGCTTCCGTGACCGCCAGGCGGACCGGGGCCGCGTCATCAGTGAAGACCGCCTGCCGACGCTGAGGCTCGCCGTGATGGGCCATGGCGCGAAGCGTATCGAGCGACGTCCACCGCTCGGTCTGTGCCGAGCTCAAGCCGTTCTCGTGTGAACCGAATAGCCAAAGCGCGCCGACAAGAACGGATCCCACAAGGCAGAGGTATCGAAAAAGGAACAAGGCGCTTTCCTGCTTCATTACGTATTCGGCATCGACGTGGCGAAAACCGGCTGGATCACCGTTTCGTTTCCGGTAACGAAAAAGCATAGCTAATCCTGACCAAAAAACCCGAAGGGCGGCGTACGTTCCTCCTCGGCAACCTCACGCATGACGATTGGCTCGCGTCGCGCCACTGCAATATCGACAAATTCTTGCCGAGGACGTTTTCGCTCGGTCCATTTGCGTGGCTCATTCGTACGTCTTTCCGCGCGCCGACTGCGCTCGACGCTCTTCACGCTCCCGCTCACTTGCACGGAGGCGGGCGACGCCTGCGCCTCGTGTATCGCCTCGGAAGACGCCGGTGCCGACGCTGTAGGCGCAGCTTGAGGCCGCTGAGATCCCGAAGTGTCTATCGAAACCGACGCCGGCGCTGACGGTTGGTCGACCCGGCGTGGCGTGCTCTCCGCCAGAGACGCCGAGGCTGTAACCAGCGGTGCAGTCGCGCTCTCCGGCCCCATTGCGGCAGGGGGAGCGGCTTCGGATGTCGAAGCTATGCGCTCAAGGCGGTTCGGCCCATCGGTCTTCTTCTGCGTCGTCGCCGTCATCATCGCGCCCCCGCCAAAGCCGACGGCGATTGCCACGAAGACCGTCCCGACGCCGGCAAAAAACGAACTCGGACTGAACGACATGGCCAATCTCCTGTTGCCGCATCACACAGGAAAAGCGGCCCCACTTTGTGGAGCCGCTCCGTTGAAGTCGCTATTCGACGATCTGGACGATGCGGTGGGTGCCGGGATCGACCAAGACGGTGCGATCGTTGACCACCGTGTAGCGATACTTGGTCACGCCATATTCCTTCGGCACTTCGTAGTAGGTGACGCCGCTTTCTGGCAGGTCCGCGCCCACGCGCACTTCGCGCTCATACCGATAGGACGGCACGCGGCGCTCTGAGACGTAGCTTCGGAACCGTGGGCGGGTTTCGTCGGCAATGCCGCCGGCAACGGCGCCAACGCCGGCACCTACCGCCGCGCCAACCGGGCCGCCCACGACAGCGCCCGTGACGGCTCCGGTGGTTGCACCAGCCGCCACGCCGCTTTGCGCCTGAGCTAGGATCGGAGCCGAAAGCGCTACCAGAACAACCGCACTTGCCAACATAGTCTTCATCATCGTCTTTCCTCCTGTGCTGTTAAGGACATGAGAAACTGACAAACAAAAAATACGTTCCAAAAAAATTGCCACTTTATCCCGGTGCGAGAACGCGGCCTTCGGGATTTGGTGGAGCAAGCTAGTGCGGCTTGCGCGCCGAACTGTCCGGCGACCGACCAAAAAAATGGCCCGCCGAAGCGGGCCATTCTCCTTAGCGAGTGCCGTAAAGATCGCGCTCTTTGCGAACCTGGTCCGCGCCGTAGGGCTGACCTGCCGGATCATAGCCGGTCCAGCCGGACTTCGTCCAGGCGGCCTTGCGGTCGCTCAGATTGACCGAAGAGGGGTTGAGCAGAGCGTCCAGACGGGTGCGGTCCGCATCGGCTACTTTGGCCGACACAAGCGTGCCGCCGCGGCGGACGCCCTCAGCATAAAGCGGAGCCTCATCTTTCGATACGCCCGCTTCCGTCAATGCACCGACAAGTCCGCCAGTGGCGGCGCCGGCTGCCGCACCGACGGCGGTGGCAGCGAGCCAGCCTGCGGCAACCACAGGGCCGAGGCCCGGAATGGCGAGCAGCCCGAGGCCGGCCAGCAGGCCGGCCGCGCCGCCCAGACCGGCGCCAACACCAGCGCCGGTGCCTGCGGCTTCCGCGCGATCATCCACGCCGTCGCCATCGCGATCTTTCTTTCCATCATACCAACCCTCAGAATTGTTGGCGACGATGCTGATGTCGGAGTGAGGGACGCCAGCCGTCTCCAGGCGATCAACAGCCTTCTGAGCGTCGGCGTAGGTGTCGTACAGACGAGAAATAGTTACGGTCATTTTGGCATCCTTTGATTATTTGGCGGCGTTGACGTTGCCCTGGAAATCGACGGTGACCGCGCTGGACGATCCGCCCTTGCTGGCCCTGCCGCGCCAGACGCCGTTATCGTCTTTCTTCAACTCGGTGACGCCGGTGTAACCGGCCTTTTCGATCGCGCTCTTGGCTTGGCCTTCGGTGAACGAGTTTCGTCCTGCTACCGGCGCAGTCGAATTCTTCTGCTCGCTGTTAACAGCGTTGTTTCCCGGACCGCTCTTGGCCGCCGGCGCCTGAGCATATGCGGCACTCGACAAGGCCGCGGCAACGCAAAGGCTAAAGATGGGAATTCGAAGGTGTTTCATGTTGAGATCCTCACAAGTGACAGGGCGCTTCCAACTTTCGACTTTGCACACCGTTCCACGGGGTCGGGAAAAAGTGGCACTTCCTGTGCGTTAAGATCGAGCGGACGTCGCGTCTCGTCCTGTGCCGGAGAACCTGGTCGCCGATTCCTGATTCGCGCGTCCAGGGAGCCGTCATTAGTCCGCGACTGGCGAATTGTCGGGCAATCGTGACAGCATCTCGAGCGCAATCCGACTGTTCAGGACGGCAAACGTTTCACGGGTGCCGAGATAGCTGATGGCGTCATCGAAGCAACAGGCGTCTTCGATTTTTGCACGCGCGATGGCGAGATCGGAGTCGATCTGGCCGCGGGTTCGCGGCTGATCGGCCAGCGTTCGCAGGTGCGCCTCGCGCTACTCGTGCAGCGGGCTGGTGCCGTAGATAGGCGCCGCCAGTCGTTGGCGCGGTCGAGCAACTTCGGCCGCATATTCTGTTCGGGAACCAAACAGGCCGGCGCGTTGGCCGGCCTGCACCAGGCGCGATGACAGTAGCGCCACCGGTACCGAAAGCAGCAGACCGACGATGACCGGCATCATCCACAGGTAGAGCGGTAGGATAGAAGCGGAACAAACTTGAGCTTCGAACGCCCCGCGTGCTCCGAAGTTCGGCCAAGACCAGGCAGGCCGGCCGATCACAATGAGTATTTTTTGAATGCATCACGACTCAAAAAGCGACGCGAAATAGGTCGTGTCCGAGTAAGGAAGCCTTCGCCGCCACGCGACGGCGAAAGCTCCGAACGTTAGTTCTCGGTGCAGACCTTTGTAGTCTTCATGCCAGTCTCGGCTTCAGTTTTCGTCTTGTACGTGCCGTTATCGACGATGGTCGTGGTGGTGGTTGGCTTCTTGTCCACAACGGTGCACTTCTTCGTAGCGGGATCCCGCACCACGTAATATTCGGTAGACACGGCAGTGGTCTGGGCGAATGCCGAGGTCACTGCGAACACGCCGACGGCACTGGCAATCAAAAACTTCTTCATCTTGTTTCCTCCGGTTTGCATACGGTGCACGGCGCCCGATGCGCGGAGTAAAACTGAGGGCGATGCCGAATGTTCCCGATAAAATCGCCACTATTTCCCGGATTTCAAAGGCGTAGACGCATCGCCTGATCGAGTTCAGCGAGAGGGCCGAAGCCGATTTCGTCGATTTTTTGCGCGTCCAAGGTCGTCAATTGAAGTTCGATACGCGCGATTAAGGCTCTATCGCATGGCGTGCTTGGGATGAAGAACCAGTGCGCCGCACCTCCGGAGCGCTATCCCTGTTGGCGACCTCGATAGATTGCCATCGTCAGCGGCATTCTCATCGACAGCTTCCGCCCTTATCGTTAAAGTCAAACCACCGTGCACAAGGTCGAGAATTGCTGCATCAATCGCTTCGCTAGTTTCAAGGCGCTGAGAATTGAGGCGCTCTAGTAACACGCAGTTCAGACTTAAGCAGCCCAGCTTTCCTGAACGTTCATTCAGGAAATTCCTCCTGAATTGGCGGAACGGCTTTGCGCCCACGGCATTTTATCCCCGCACACTCGATGGAGGAAAAATGCATAAATCGTTTATTGCTCTCGCTGTCGCGGCTGCCTTTGGCGTCGCCATTCCTGTCGCGACTTCTACGTCGGCCAACTCAGAAACAATCGTCATCAAGCGCGATGGCGGACATCATCACGGCGGCTATCATCGTGGTCACAGCGCCAAGAAGGTCATCATTGTGAATCGTGGCCATCGCGGGATGCACCGCGGTCACCGCTACTGATCGTTCAGCCACTAGACCAAAGGGCCCCCTTTCGAGGGGGCCCTTATCTTTGGTTCCGGCGTTCTTGCGCCGAAGCTTCGCGGGCCTCGCCTAGATCCGTGCTAATATCTTCACAGGCTTTTGTAGGTAGATGCTTTCCGATCAGAATTTGACTACCGTTCTCAAACCGAAAATGAAAGCGTTACCAAGCCCGCGGCCAGGTATGCCGCTTTTCAGTGGATCGGCAGCCCCCCCGCCCGGCCGTGCGATAAACTGAGCGTTCGGCTGCAGCAACCACCCCGGACGGAGTTCGTAGGCGTAGGCCGTGGTTACCAGCGCTTCCGACGACCGACGCGCGAAGGTCGGATCGAGGAAGAATTGATAGTCTCGGTCGAGCGCCTGAACGGCCCGCGAAACGTGTGCATAGGCAACAGCGATACCGAACTTGTCGTTCGGTCGAGCATCAAACCATCCGTTCCCTTGAAAACCCACGTCGGCATAGACATCAATTAAGTTTCGATCTGGCGGGCTCACCACCGCACGTGCGAACACGCCAATACCGCGATCCTCGTCGTCACCTCTTGCGGCCACCTTCTGCTCGATCACGGCAAACACGCCGCTATCGCCGCGTAACGTCGCTGGCATCCCGGATGAGGTGGGATCAGCCAGCGAACGGCCATCGGAGGCAAAGCGCTGGCTGTCAAACTCACCGAAATGACGGAAGCCGCCGAGCTTGAAAGCGCCTGGCGTGCTCTTGCCGAGCGCATCAGACCAATCAAACGCAACCTGCCCTATCACTAGCGGCGGATCGCGCAGCCGGAAGTTCAGACCGTAGCGGTTACGCTCTTGCGGATCACCCTCCCCGGGTCCGGCGGGATCACCATTATAGACCGCGATCATGCCGGTGATGTTGTCGCTCAGCTTTGCCCGAAACCGGGCGCCGAGCGCGGCGAGCGGTGTTGCTGGGCCACCGCTCGGCAAGTTAATTGCCGTTGCTGCCGGCCAGGTGAACGTTGCATTCGTAAACACGTCGCTGAATTTCGTCGTAATGAATTCAGTGTCCGCCGAAAGTTGCCCGGCACGAATTGACAGTCGATCATTGACGAACTTCTGCTCAAACCACGCCTCGAACAGCCGAACGGTCGTCAGCCCTTCAATCCCGCTCGCACCCATGAAGCTCTGCAGATAGCGGTTAGTGAATTGATCGCCGTGGATTGCGAAGACGTTGCCATGAAAGCTCAGGCCTTTGGCGCCGGCGGCTTTTTCGAAGTCAACATCGACGGCGAGGTTCAGGCGGCCCAAGAGGCTTGCTCCCGGCCGC
>NZ_JAQGJD010000404.1 GCF_028290785.1 Tardiphaga sp.
TCACGAACTGAAGACTCACATGTTGCCTGTATGACCTCTGGCGGCACAACATTTGATGCGAGATAATCGTACCCCTGCGACCCGAGCTGATCGTCGCGATCGGTTGGATAGATGAAGCCGATGCTGCGGCCGTTGTCAGGCACAAAATAGTAGGAGCCGATCCGCGGCCATTCAACGGCTTGGGCGCGTCGGTTGCTTCGATATCCTGAAAAACCGATTACGATATCTGTCGGCGTAAGCCGTCGCTCGACGAAGCGCCTGTTCGATCAAGGCTCTGTGCTCGCCACAGTATAGTCGAGCCCGCGCCCGTCGGCGTACGTCCTGAAATCGGCGACGGAGACGTAGGACTCGGCGTTCGCCTTGCCGGTCCCGTCTTCGATAACCAAGGTCACTGGGCGGCTCGCGCTTCAAAGGCCATGGCGATGTGCGCCTTCGCCTGCTCGGCGGTCGGCTCACCTTCGTAGCCGAGGTCTTTGGCAAGCTTCACTTGAGTCTTCCAGTGCAGATCCTGCCAATCGTCCGGGATTTGAGGCCCGATCTCCTGGACCGTCGTTTCCGCGATCTCGACCTCGGCCGCCTGAAGCTGTTCAAGGCGGGCGACGCCGGGCTGTGCCATACGACGTTAAGCGCCAGGTCCGCTGCATCGCGGTGATCGACGCCGCGACGAAGATAAGCGTTGGACGGACCTTGGGGCGTTCTGCCCTCACGGGCATCGGCGCTGCCATCTTCACCGGACGCCATGCGGCGCTCGGCGGGGCCATCCTCGACTACAGGTTCGCCGGAGACGAGACCATCGAGACGGTCGCCGGCCTGATCGTCTTTTCGGACTTCTCATCCTTGGTGTTCGGGTGTGATGCGGCGCATTACGAAAAGCTCTGCGCATTGATGCCCCCCGAGGTGGTCTCGGAAGAGCATGCCGAAGGGACTGCCGAACAGCTCGGTAGGATAAAGCGCATGGCGGATGACGGACCTCGCGTCCTTGCGGAAATGGATGAAGCCGTCGCCAAGGCGCAGAAGACCGTCGACGGGATGACCCTGCAGGCGGAGGAGGGGTCATCCTTCGCCGAACGCGACGAGGCAAGGCTGCAGTTGGCGGGCCTGTCGGAGCAGCTTCACGACGCCAAGGCGATGTCAAACGCCGTGCGGCAGCTCGTCGCCAGCCGAAATCAGGATCGCATGAAGGGCATCGGCGTCGCATAGCGGCCTTCGGGAGAGGCAACGCGGGGCCACCGACGAGGCCTCACGGGCGCCGGTCGGCCGAACGGACGACTGATATCGCTCCTTCCGGAGCGCGCGCGGGAAACGTGGAACGGGTGGTCGGCCGAGCTGCTCCCGATCGCGGCGCGAGGTGGCTTTATGCTCGGAATCGGGTGTGATATTCGTATAACTTCGAGCGACGGGGCGTAAGGTCGAGACGACGCAAGGAATGCAATGAACGTGTTGGCGCGTAATAACGTACAGGTCACGGGCCGAGGCGAGCGGGCCATGGTCTTCGCGCACGGTTTTGGCTGCGACCAGAACATGTGGCGCTTTGTGGCTCCCCAATTCGAGGACGACTTCAAGGTTGTATTGTTCGACCATGTGGGAGCCGGCCGCTCTGACCTGTCTGCCTATGACCGCGAAAGTATTCCACCCTGTCCGGATATGCCGACGACGTGGTCGAGATCGGAGAGGAACTGGCCCTGAAGGACGCCGTGTTTGTCGGCCACTCCGGAATTCGGGCGCAAGCGCCTGTGACGACCCCGCGCCGCCGAACAACCCCGGCTCCGCGTGGCGAAGGACATCCAGGTTCAATCCCGCGGCCTCAATCCTAAGCGAAAGCGATCCTTGGTCGGAGCGGACCGCGCGCAGACGAGGCGGCGGTGGGCGGCGATCATGCGGAACGCCGACCGGCACCAATCCGCACGAGTCGAAGTCGCCCTCCACTCCGCCCGGACTAATCGGCACGATGCGCACGAATTGCACGGTCCGAAGAGCACGCGGCAAGGGAGCCCGGAAGACCGCCCGTCCGTCGCTTGCGACCTCGACCGGATTTTCGCTGATAAGGCGGAAGACCTTTCTCGTTGCGGGACCGGCGATCTCGCCCGCCAGCGCCCGCTTGACACCGGCGCCGGCGATATTGGCCCGCGTCGGCCCGGCAAGACTAAGACCCGCAGCGTCGGCGATGTAGACGCGGTGTCGCTGCCCGGGACGGGCCGGCTAGGTCAACGCGATCTCCGCTTCCGTCGCTGGCCCGGGGCGGCTCGTCCAGATCAGTCCGTAGCCGAACGGACCAAAGCTGCGCGAGCCGCGTCTCCCGCACGATCGCCAGCCGGCGAGCGCGAAATCTCCTGTCTGACCTCGCCGATACGCCCGGAGGTCCCTCATCGTCGCGCGCCATGTGTCAAGTATCGGGGTCAACGCGTCCCGCATCGAGTTTCGGATCGCCAGTTACTTGACGGCTGCCAGCTTCGCGAATTGGCGGCCGTCCGCGATCTCGACGATCGCCGGGCCCTTCGGGCCGAAGAACTTCAGCGCCATCTTGGGACCTGTAAGCCCAGCGTAGAGACGAGGACGTACGCTGGATAAGGCCGGCGTGCCGGCCATCCGGTGAGACGCTTTATGCGTACGTCCCATTGACGGATTCGCGTACCCGCTTCGAGCGGTGACGCGACGAGAAAGCTCGGGCGAGGATCTCGAAATCCGCCGACGGCAAGGGACGTCCGAACAAGTAGCCCTGGTA
>NZ_JAQGJD010000370.1 GCF_028290785.1 Tardiphaga sp.
TCCGGGAGGCGCAGCTTTTTGATAACGACCGCCGTGAATGCGCTTGCCGGCGTCGTTGTGTCCGCCATGCCTCTAAAGGCGGTGGCCGCTGTGAACAGTCCGGCCGACCGATTTATGTCGGTGTCCCGTCTGCTGACCGGAAAATCAGATCTGGATTTCACGATATCGTCACGGACGTTTGAAGCGCTGAGTGAGCTAGATCCGAAATTTCCCGATCGCCTAACTGCTTTGGCGGACGCACTCGACGCCGCCGGCCTGCGCGACATGCGGGATTTCGACAGGTCCTCCGCGGCGGCTCAGCCGGCGCTAAGGACGACCGCGATCGAGATCGTCTCGGCCTGGTATCTAGGCATCGTCGGCATCGGCGCATCCGCGAAGCTCGTCACTTACGAAAATGCATTGATGTATCGGCCTACCCGCGACATCACGCGGCCACCGGCCACCGGGTTCTCCGAATTCGGCTCATGGGCAGCAAAGCCCTGATTGACGCGCGTGTCGCTTCCACTTTCCCAAGGTTTCGAAATCAATGACGACCCAATATGATGCGGATGTGATTGTCGTTGGCTCCGGAGTGAGCGGCAGTCTCATCGCCAACCGACTCGCCCGTGCCGGCAAGTCCGTGATTTTGCTCGAGGCGGGCCCCCGCGTCGAGCGATGGAGTCTCGTCGAGCGTTTCCTCGGCCTCACCAACAAGGCGAACGTCAACGGGCCCTATCCCGATCTCCCCCATGCGCGCGACAGCTTCGGGACGGATTACATCATCGAGAAGGGAAAGACAGTCGCTCGGGCGAGCTATGTGCGCCTCGTCGGCGGCACCACGTGGCACTGGGCCGGCGCCTCCTGGCGTTTGCTGCCCAACGACTTCAAGACCAAGACCCTTTACGGCATCGGGCGCGACTGGCCAATTGGCTATGACGACCTGGAGCCGTATTACGGCCAGGCGGAACGCGAACTCGGCGTCTCCGGCAACGACCAGGAAGATCAGGGGGCCGGCGGCCGGAACCATGCGTTCCCGCCGCGCACGACCCCCTATCCGATGCCTCCGACCCCGCTCGATCACATGCATGAGCGCGTCAAGCAGGTTCTCAGCGCCGACGGATACAAGGTGCTGAGCGAGCCGGCCGCACGTAACTCTGAAGTCTACGATGATCGCCCCGCCTGCGCCGGCAACAACAATTGCACACCGATCTGCCCGATCGGCGCGCTGTACAGCGGCGCCGTGCATGCGGAGAAGGCTGAGGCCGCCGGCGCCCGCCTGATCCCCGATGCCGTCGTCTACAAGATCGAAACAGGCGACGGGGGCAAGATCTCTGCGGTCGTCTACAAGAGCCCGGACGGCACCGACCACCGCCTGACCGCGCGTTATTTCGTGCTGGCGGCCTACGCTATCGAGACGCCCAAGCTGATGCTGATGTCGACGTCGGATCGCTTCCCGCAGGGCATCGCGAATTCATCCGGTATGGTCGGACGTAATCTGACCTGCCAGCCCGAGAGCAAGATCTCGTTGATCGCCGAAGAGCCGTTGTGGCCGGGACGCGGCCCGGTCCACCCGCAGGTGTTCTTCCGCGAACGCGATGGCGACTTCCGCAAGCTGCGGGCGGCTGGCAAGCACGTCATCAACAACAATGTGCCCAACCAGCAGATCGCAGCCCGCCTGCTGAAGGAAGGCGTGATTGGCCCGCAACTCGACGAACAGATCCGCCACCAGTCGGCGCGCTTTGTCGAGGTCACCACCCAGCACGAGCTGCCTCCCAATCCCGAGAACCGGATCGTGCCGAGTACGACCGAGCGCGACGCGCTCGGCCTGCCCCGGCCGGAGATCCATTTCTCCCGCGAGGATCCCTATCTGCTCGCCGGAGCCGAGGCCACGAAGCGCGAATACCAGCGCATCACGCAATTGTTCGGCGGTCGTCCCTACGAGGATCTGCGCTGGTCGCATCCGCATTCCCAAGGCACCACAATCATGGGCGCCGATCCCAGAGATTCTGTGGTCGATGGCCAATGCAGGGCGCACGATCATCCGAACCTGTTCATCGCTGGACCCAACGTGATGTCGATGCCGGGCGTCGTGAACCCGACCCTGACGGCGGCGGCCCTCGCGCTGCGCTCCGCCGACGTGATTCTCCGCGAGGTCTAGGCTCCGCGCGACGCGCTCCGGCAGGCTTTGTCCTGCCAGCGCAACATCCTGAAAAAATGAAGGTTTCTGAAAACTGCGAAACCCGCTTTTACGCGCGCTTAAGCTCTGAATGGTATTCACGTACGCAGTTGCACTTTCAGAAAGTCACGGAGTTTATATGCGCATCAAGACAGTCTTCTTGATTGGATTTGTGGCTGTCGCCATTCCCGGTTTTGTTTCGTCGGCCCGCATGGCTACCGACTCATGGCGCAGTTACGCGCAGGCGCGCGACGCGACATCCACCGCGCACTTGCTCAGCAACGCCATGCTCGCAAAGACGTCGGCGGCGGTCGAGATCGGCCAGTTGAGCACGGCCGCTGTGGCGGCAAATGCGGACATGAAACCCGTTGATGCCAGCATCGCACAGACCGACAAGGCGATCGAAGCGACGCGGCGAGATCTGGACGCCAAGAATCCCACTGCAGTCGTGCTGCAAGAGAC
>NZ_JAQGJD010000383.1 GCF_028290785.1 Tardiphaga sp.
GGCCGGCGCGCTGGTTGATGTAGCCCTTGTCGGTGAGTTCGTTGCCGTCGATGGAGGCCGGCTCGACCATCATCATGGCGCGGGCGATGCGACGGCTGCTGGCGCCCTGGCAGGCGGCGTTATGCGCTTCCAGGCCGTTCTTCAGACAGGCCAGCACCAACGGATGCTTGACCACGTCGGCGAAACCCGCTTCCGGCTCGCCGATCAGCATCCGACAAGCCGCGAGGTTGGGCCATGCCAGCACGCCGATGTACGGCCGGTCCTGCCCGGCGATCAGCGCGTCCTGTACCACCGGCGTCGCCGCGGCGATAGCGTCGGTGCGCAAGCTGCCGACATGGACGAACGTCCCCGTAGTGAGCTTGAAGTCCTCCACCACCCGGCCGGAAAAGATCAGCCCCTTGACGGGATCGTTGTCATCGACGAACACGCCGGCATCGCCGATCTTGTAAAAACCTTCCTCGTCGAAGGCCGCCTTGGTGAGTTCGGGCTGCTTGTAGTAGCCCGGCATCACATTGACGCCGCGCAACCGCAATTCGTACTTGTCGTCGAACGGGACCATCTTCAGCTCGACGCCAGGAAACGGCAGGCCGATCAGGCCGACGCGCTCGGTGTCCCAATAGGTGCCGGTCGAGGTCGGCGAGGTCTCGGTCGAGCCCCAGCCGGTGTAGAACACGATGCGCTCGCCGGTGGCGCGCACCGCCAGCGCCTGCATGCGGTCGTAGAGATCGTCCGGCAGCCGCGCCCCGCCATAGGCCATCAGGCCCAGGTTCTTGAAGAACGACCGGCACAGCGCGTCGTCCTTCTCCATCGCCGCGGCCAACGCCGCATAGCCGGCGGGGACGTTGGCGTAGTAGGTCGGCGACACTTCGCGCAAATTGCGCAGCGTCTCGTCGATCAGGCCGGGCATCGGCCGGCCGTCGTCGATATACAGCGTGCCGCCCTCGATCAGCAGCGGGTGAAACAGCGCGTTGCCGCCCATGGTGTGATTCCACGGCATCCAATCGAGGTAGACCGGCGGGGCCGCTGCGGAGTCGCGCGGCCGGGTCTGCATCATCATGGCGGCATTGGCGCACATCATGGCCTGGGTGTTGATGACGGCCTTCGGCATCCCCGTGGAGCCCGAGGTAAACAGCAGCTTGCCGACCGTGTCCGGCGTAATCTGTGCGATCGACTGCGCCACGGCAGCCGTAACGGGCGTCGCCGCCATCTCCGCGAATGAAACGCTGGCGATGCCTTCCGCGGGGCGTGCCACATGAATGACGCGGATTCCGGTGAGGTCGAGCGCATCCAGCGCGTTCTGAAAGGTCGGGCCGTCCTGCACCATCACCACCGCCGGCTCGATCAGGTCGAACAGGTATTTCAGCTTGGCGTGGTCCTGGCTCATCAGCGAGTAGGCCGGCGACACCGGCGCCGCCGGGTGCCGCGCCTGCATCGCCGCCTGGGTCATCAGCGCGTGTTCGATGGAATTGCCGGACAGGATCGCCACCGGCGCGTCGGCAGGCAGCTTCATGTCGAGCAGCGCCTGGGTCAGCGCGTCCACCGTGCGCTTGGCCTCTGCGTAAGCGATGGTGCGCCACTGCCGGTCGGCACCCGCGCGCTGCGCCAGCCAGACGTGGTCGGGGCGCAGCTTCGCCCACTTCGCCAGCGCAGCCGACAGATGGGGCTGGTAGTCCATCAGCGGCACGCGCGATTTCAGGATGATGACGCCGTCGGGCCGCCGCTCGACGTCGATGTCGCGTTCGAGCCAGTCGATCTTGCGGAAGGCGGGTTTCGTGAGCACCGCCGCGGCCTGCGCGTTCATCTTGGTCTCCCAACGATGGTCTCTTGGATGGACCTTTTGTCGTTCTTCGGTCGCGGACGCCCGTAGGTGCGCCCTCTCCCCTTTGTGGGAGAGGGCAGCTCCGACGGAAAGCCGATCTCCATGGGGTGAGGGGGCGGAGCGCGTGGCTACCCCTCACCCGTCTCGAACTGCTTCGCAGTTCGATCCACCCTCTCCCACCTAGCGAAGCTTCGCTTCGCGCGGGGGAGAGGGAAGTAAGCAAGAAAGCGAACTACCTCGGCGCCATACGGATCGCGCCGTCGAGGCGGATGGTCTCGCCGTTCAGCATCGGGTTCTCGACGATGTGCACCGCGAGGTTGCCGTATTCCGAGGCATCGCCGAGCCGGGCGGGATGCGGCACCTGGGCGCCGAGGCTGGCGCGGGCTTCCTCGTTGAGGCCCATCAGGAGCGGCGTCAGGAATAGGCCCGGCGCGATGGTGTTGACGCGGATTTTCTGCGAGGCGAGGTCGCGCGCCGCCGGCAGGGTCAGGCCGACAACGCCGCCCTTCGACGCGGCATAGGCGATCTGGCCGATCTGGCCTTCGTAAGCGGCGACGCTGGCGGTGTTGATGATGACACCGCGCTCTTCGCCGACCGGCTCGATCTTCACCAGTTGCTCGGCGAACAGCCGCAGCACGTTGAAGGTGCCGACCAGGTTGATCATGATGACGTTGGTGAACTTGTCGAGCGGATAGACGCCCTGCTTGCCGACGATGCGCTGCGAACCGCCGATGCCGGCGCAGTTCACCAGGATCCGCGCGGTGCCGTGGGCGGCTTCCGCCTTGGCGAGCCCGGCCTTGACCTGGTCCTCGCTGGTGACGTCGCCGACAGCGGCGAGGCCCTTGATCTCGGCGGCAACCGCCTCGGCGTTCTCCTGGCTGCGGTCGAACACCGCGACCTTGGCGCCCTTGGCGGCCATCGCGCGTGCGGTTGCGGCACCTAGCCCGGAACCACCGCCGGTGATGAATACGGCCACGTCTTTCAGCTGCATCGAGTTTGCCTTTCCTTGGGCGTTTCCTGGTCGTTTCTTGAAGTCGTTTTTTAAGATTGGTCCTTGGACGTTTCTTGTTTTGTTGTTCGAACGATACGTTGACCGTTCCTTGAAAGCGTTTCCTCGACGTTTCTTGGTATTTTGGAAGTACCTTGGGCGTTTCCCGATAGCTTTTTTTCTTGGTCGTCTTTCCTTGGGGCCGTTTCTTCTTAGCTCGTTCGCGTGCGGCTGTTACCCAGCCTTGTTCTTGGTCAGCATGCCGGTGAGCAGCATGGCTTCCATATGGGCGACATAGTCGCGGCAGACTTCATCCGTCACCGGGCCGACGCCAATGGCGCGCGACATCGCATGACGGCTGAAGAACAGGTTATCGCAGGCACCGATCAGGCTGGTGTAGAACAGCACCGGATCGATCTTGCGGAATTCGCCGGCCTCATAGCCTTCGGCCAGCAGGCGGCGATGAAAATCCAGCAGCGGGCCGATGAAGAATTTCGAGACTTCGTCGGCGGCTTCGTTGCTGCTCTCGTGCAGCAGGTAATGGATCAGCCGGTTCATGTAGGGGAACTGGTAGTAGGCCTTGACGATCCCGGCGATGTGCAGCTTGAGCTTGGCGCTGGCCGAGATCGGCTGCGCCATCAGGTAATCCAGGTTGGTCATCTCGATGGCGGCATCGCGCGCCAGCAAGGCCAGCAGCAGCCCGTCCTTGTTGCCGAAATGATATTTCACCAGCGCCGCATTGACCCCGGAGCGCTGCGCGATCTCGCTCAGCGACACCTCGATCGAATTGCTCTCGATCATCAATTCGCTGGCCGCCACCAACAATTTGTCGGCGGTGGCATTCTTGCCGGCCGGGGTACGGCCTGCGGAACTGACATGGGGGTGAGTAATCATGTGGGGCGCACATAACCCGATCCGGCCGCAGAGCTCAAGAGTTAATTGAGCGATTGACTAAGCCAAAAAGCGACATTTAATTGCGTCGAGGGGCAAACCCAACAAGCGGAAAAATCCGCCGGCCTCCGAGGAAACGCCCATGAGCCATCCGTCCGTCCATGCCCGCACCCAGCCCGACAAGATCGCCTATCAAATGGCTGGCTCGGGCAAGGCCATCAGCTACCGCGAACTCGACGACCGCTCCAACCAGGGCGCGAACCTGTTTCGATCGCTCGGGCTGAAGGCCGGCGACCACATCGCGCTGCTGATGGAGAATCGGCTGGAATTCATGGAGATCTGCTGGGCGGCGCAGCGCAGCGGGCTGTATTACACGGCGATCAGCCGCTACCTGACCGCCGACGAGATCGCCTACATCGTGAAGGATTGCGGCGCCAAGGTCGTCATCACGTCGCCGAAAGGCGCCGAGACGATCGCGCCGCTGATCGCCGGTGCGCCGGACACGCTGTTCTACATTCTCGACGGAGCGCGCGAACATTTTCGCGACTGGGATGCGGCGCTGGCGGCGCAACCGACGACGCCGATATCCGACGAGGTCGCCGGCTACGACATGCTGTATTCGTCGGGCACCACGGGGCGGCCGAAGGGCATCAAGCGCGCCTCGGAGAGCAACCCGATCGACGTGCCCAACCCGTTCCTGAAGAAACTCTGCGCCGACATGTGCGGCATGAACGGCGACAGCATCTATCTGTCGCCGGCGCCGCTGTACCATGCGGCGCCGTTGCGCTTCAACATGATGGCGATCACGCTCGGCGGCACCTCGGTGATCATGGAATCCTTCGACGCCGAGGAATTCCTGAGGCTGGTGGAGAAGCACAAAGTCACCCAGTCGCAACTGGTGCCGACCATGTTCGTCCGCATGCTGAAACTGCCGGACGAGGTGCGGCTGCGCTACGACGTGTCGTCGCTGAACGGCGCGATCCATGCCGCGGCGCCCTGCCCGGTCGATGTGAAAGCGCGAATGATCGACTGGTGGGGCCCGATCCTGATCGAGTACTACGCCGGCTCCGAAGGTAACGGCGTCACGGTGTCGAACTCGCAGCAATGGCTGTCGCATCGCGGCACCGTCGGCAAAGCTGTGACCGGCGTCGTCAAGATCGTCGGTGAAGACGATCGGGAGATGCCGGTGGGCGAGATCGGCACGGTGTACTTCGCCGACGCGCCGGTGTTCTCCTATCACAACGATCCCGAGAAAACGAAGCGGGCCTATAACGACAAGGGCTGGTCGACGCTCGGCGACGTCGGCTATCTCGACGACGAGGGGTTTCTGTACCTCACCGACCGCAAATCCTACATGATCATTTCCGGCGGCGTGAACATCTACCCGCAGGAAACCGAGGACGTGCTGATCACCCATCCCGACATCGCCGACGTCGCGGTGTTCGGCGTGCCGAACGAGGAGATGGGCGAAGAGGTCAAGGCGGTGGTGCAGCCGCACGACATGGCCCGCGCCGGCAAGCAGCTCGAAGCCGAGCTGCTGGTGTTCTGCCGCAAGCATCTGTCGCCGATCAAATGCCCGAAGAGCATCGATTTCGAGGCCGAACTGCCGCGCACCCCGACCGGAAAGCTGGTGAAGCGGCATTTGCGCGATCGCTACTGGCCGAAGAAGGCAACGGCGTAACCGTTTCCCGGACGCGGTGCGGCGCCCTTGTGCCGCTCCGCAGAGCCGGGATCCCGGTCGTTGAAGTACCGGGGCCCCGGCTCTGCAGCGCACCGCTTCGCGCTGCGCTGCGTCCGGGGAACGAGGGCGCCTTGCCGCCTCGCCCTCCGCGCGCTAATCCGCCGCGATGACATCGCATCATTATCGCTCATGACTACCGGTCTGCTGATCTCCGCTGCGCGCTCGGGAGCCGGCAAGACCACGGTGACGCTCGGCATCCTCGCTGCGCTCGCCCGCCGCGGCCTGCGCGTGCGCGCGGCCAAGGCCGGACCCGACTATATCGATCCCGCCTTCCACGCCGCCGCCACCGGCTCAGCCAGCGTCAACCTCGATAGCTGGACCATGCCCGGCGCATTGCTCGATTCGCTGATGGCCGAGGCCGCTGACGGCGCCGACCTTGTCGTGGTCGAAGGGGTGATGGGCCTGTTCGACGGCGTGCCGGGCGTCGCCGGACGCGAGGGCAGCAGTGCCAATATCGCCGCGCAATTTCGGTTGCCGGTGCTGCTAGTGCTCGACGTCACCGCGCAGTCGCAGTCGGCCGCCGCCATGGTGCGCGGCTTCGCCAGCCACGATCCGGACGTCCGCGTCGCCGGCGTGATCCTGAACCGGGTCGGCAGCGACCGGCACCGCAGGCTGATCACCGACGCCATCGAAAAGCTCGGCATGCCGGTCGTGGGCTCAATCCCGCGCAACGAGACTTTCGGCCTGCCGGAGCGGCATCTCGGCCTGGTGCAGGCCGGCGAACATGGCGACCTCGCCGCACGCTTCACAGTGCTCGCCGAGATGGCGGAGAAGCATCTCGACCTCGATGCGATCGTCGCCTTGGCCACGCCGATCGACAGCGCACGCAACACCATCGCCGCCGCCTTGGCCCCGCCGGGCCAGCGCATCGCGCTGGCGTCCGATGGGGCGTTCAGCTTCGTCTATCCGCACCTGCTCGATGACTGGCGCCGCGCCGGGTCCGAGATCGTCCGGTTCTCGCCGCTGGCCGACGAGGGCCCGCCTGAACATTGCGACGTGTGCTGGCTGCCGGGCGGCTATCCCGAACTGCATGCGGCGACGCTGGCGAATGCGACGAGGTTTCGCGAAGATCTGATACGCTTTGCGCGAACGCGCCCGGTGCATGGCGAGTGCGGCGGCTACATGGTGCTCGGCGCGGCCATCGAGGATGCCGACGGCGTCATGCATGCCATGACCGGTCTGCTCTGCCACGTCACCAGCTTCCAGAAGCGCCGGCTGCATCTCGGCTACCGCGAAGCGCGGCTGCTCGCGGACAGCCCGATCGGCGCCGCGGGAACGCGCGTGCGCGGCCACGAATTCCACTACGCGTCGCTGATCTCCCAGGGCACCGACGATCCGCTGGTCGATCTCAGTAATGCGCAAGGCGAGCCCGTCGGCGAACGCGGCGGCCGCCGCGGCCATGTCACCGGCAGCTTCTTCCACGCCATCGCGGCGGTGGAGGGGTAGTCGCTCTTCACCTCTCCCCGCTCTGCGCGGGGAGAGGTCGGAATGCGCGCGCAGCGCGCATTCCGGGTGAGGGGCGAGGCACGGACTTCAAAACGCCTTCGGTATTCGCGGATCGCAAGAGCCCCTCACCCCAGCCCTCTCCCCCTAGCGAAGCTTCGCTTCGCGCGGAGAGCGGGGCGAGGGGGCGCGACGTCTGCGTTTCATCTCGGAAAACGGAAACTGCAGAGCCACCAGACGACCCTCACCGTCCCCACCGGTCCTGCCAGATCTTTTCCCCGACCATGCAATTCACCCGCGGCTCCCGGTTCGCCACCGGCACCACGCGCCCTTCAGGCACAAGGCCGGCGACTTCCATCACCAGCTTGGTGCGGATCGCTTCCTTGAATTTTTCGCGCTCCTTGATGGTCACCACGAACGAACCGGGGCCGCCGACCACGCAGTCTTCGTAGTAGAGATCGAGGTTCTCGATATCCATGGTGGAATAGGACGGCTCCTTCGCCATGATCGGCAGGCCGTTGATGACGATGCCCTTGGCGATCGCCTCGTCGCGCGCGATGGTCACCGGCGAGCCGTTGTTGTTGGGCCCGTCGCCGGAGATGTCGATGACGCGACGCAGGCCGTGCAGCGCATTCTCGTCGAACAGCGGCATCGCGAAGTAGATCGCGCCGGAGATCGAAGTTCGCGACGCCCGCCGGATCGGCGTCTTCATGATCTCGGCGGCAACCGCGTCCGCCGATTCCGGACCATCGATGACGCGCCAGGGGATGATGATCTTCTGATCCGTCGACGCCGCCCATTCGAAATAGGTGACGGCGATTTTGCCGGTCGGGCCAGTCTTCAGCGCGGAGAGAAACTCCTTGGAGACGATGGCCTGGGCGTAGCCCTCGCGCTGGATCGCCAGTTCGTCCATGTCCATCGAATAGGAGACATCCACCGCCAGGACCAGTTCGACATCGACGATGGGATCCTGCCGGGCTTGCGCCGGTTGCGGCTTGGCGCCCGGCGCGGCGAAGCTCGCCACATCGCCAGCCATCGCTCCGGCGACCAGCACCGCTCCAATCGAGACACACCAGCGCATAGCGGCCCTCCCGTTCAGACGCCGATGGTGACACGCAAATGACAAAGCGCAAAGCGGGAACCGGTCGCGGCCTTCACATTCAGGTCAGCAATGCAGCGTGCTCACATGCGCTGATCGACAGCTTCTGCCGGTGCGATTATGATGGCACTTGATCCGCGCAGCGCTCTGGAGTTGCAGCTGAATGCCCGCCACGACCACCACCCCGCGCACCAAGGTCATACCCAAGGTCGAGCGGCCGAAGCTGTACAAGGTCATTCTCGTCAATGACGACTTCACGCCGCGTGAATTCGTGACGCGGGTGCTGCAGGGCGAATTCAAGATGACCGAGGACCAGGCCCACAAGGTGATGATCACCGCGCACAAGCTCGGCGTCTGCGTGGTCGCGGTGTTCACCCGCGACGTCGCCGAGACCAAGGCCACCCGCGCCACCGACGCCGGCCGCGCCAAGGGCTATCCGCTGCTGTTCACCACGGAGCCGGAAGAGTAGTTATCTTGTTCCGGACGCCGCTACGTTTCCCGGACGCGCTGCAGCGTTCTTACGCTGCTGCGCAGATCCGGGATCCCGGTTTCTTGAATAGCGGGGCCCCGGCTCTGCGAAGCGATACTTCGTATCGCATCGCGTCCGGGGAACGAAGACCTCACTCTTTCGAAGTCTCGTCCATTCGCCCGTAGACATGCTCCGCCTTCGCAAATCCTGCGATCGGAAACTCGCCAAGCTCCGACCAGCCGCCACTGCAGATGTCGGCGAAGGCCGACGACGCGACGATGGTGCGGCCGAGCCGGCCGGCGATCTTCTCCAGCCGCGCGGCCAGATTGACCGCAGGTCCAATGCAGGTGAAGTCGAGCCGGTTGCCGCCGCCGATATTGCCATACAGGATGCGGCCGACATGCAGGGCGACGCCGAAGCGAAAACGCTCGTTGACGTCGCCGCTCATGAACTCCATCGCAGCCACGGCCGCGCGCGCCTCGGACGCCGCCTCCAGCACGCGGCTGCACACCGCCTGCGCCTCGCCGTCATCGCCGATCGGAAACACCGCGAGCAGCCCATCGCCCATGAATTTCAGCACCTCGCCGCCATGCTTCAGGATCGCGGCGACCTGGCAATCGAAGTACAGGTTGAGAATCTCGACCACCTGTTCCGGCGGCAAGCGATCCGACAGCGCCGTGAAGCCGCGCAGATCCGACAGCCAGATCGCGGCTTGCATGGTCTCGGTATGGCCGCGGCGAATCTGCCCGGCCAGGATGCGCTCGCCGGCGCGCGCGCCGACATAGGTATTGAGCAGCGTGGACGCCGTGCGGCGCAGATTGATGACCTCGATCAGCCGCGCCAGCGGCGGCACGATGCATTTCAGATCGTTCAGTTGCGCGTCGGTAAATCCGCCCGGCTGCTTGGTGGTCCAGCTCGACGCATGGATGATGCCATCCACGAACGACAGCGGCAACGCGATGTAGTCGGTGACGCCTTCGGCGCGCATGTCATCGAAGAACGGAAAGCGTTCGCCGGCGGGATCGTCCAGCCGGCATCGCACTTCCAGACCTTCATGAAACACGATTGCCAGCGGACTGCTGAGGAACTCCGGAGCCTGCTGGATCTCGAAATCGACCGATCCGACGACGACCTCGGCACCGGGACGCCAGATAAAATTGCGTCCGAAAATATCCGGATGCAGGGTACGGACGAAAACCCCGACACGCCATAGCGGCAGCCCCGCAGCGACGAGGCGTTCGCAGCATTGCGCCAACATCAGACTCGGCGTCGTCGCCGAGCGGGCGCCATCGGTCAACCAGTCGGTGATCTCGGTGATGGCGGTGGTCAAATGAACGTCCCTCGCGCTCCGACTCGTTTCCCGGACGCGCTGCGGCATTCTCAGGCGATGCACTTGCATCGCCGCCATGCCGCCGCGCAGATCCGGGATCCCAATTGCTACTTACCGGGACCCCGGCTCTGCGAAGCAGCACTTCGTGCTGCGTCGCGTCCGGGGAACGAACCAGCCTAACCCACTTGTCCGCGATGGCGCAAAAAGTGGTCGGCCATCACACAGGCGACCATGGCTTCGCCCACCGGCACGGCGCGGATGCCGACGCAGGGATCGTGGCGGCCCTTGGTGAGGATGTCGGTGTCGACCCCGGCGCGGTCGATGGTTTTGCGCGGCGCCAGGATCGACGACGTCGGCTTGACCGCGAAGCGCGCCACCACCGGCTGCCCCGTCGAGATGCCGCCGAGCACGCCGCCGGCATGGTTGGACAGGAACGATGGGCCATGGTTGGTCATGCGCATCTCGTCGGCGTTGTCCTCGCCGGACAATTCCGCCGCCCCAAAACCGTCGCCGATCTCGACGCCCTTGACCGCGTTGATGCTCATCAGCGCTGCGGCGAGATCGCCGTCGAGCTTGGCATAGATCGGTGCGCCCAGCCCTGCGGGAATGCCTTCCGCGATCACCTCGATCACCGCGCCGATCGACGAGCCGGATTTTCGGATGCCGTCGAGATAGCCCTCGAAGAACGCCGCCTTATCCTTGTCGGGACAGAAGAACGGGTTGTTGTGGACCTCGTCCCAATCCCAGTTGTCGCGGTCGATCTTATGCGGCCCCATCTGCACCAGGGCCGCGCGCACGGTCATGCCCGGCACGATTTTTCGCGCGATGGCGCCGGCGGCGACGCGGCTGGCGGTTTCCCTTGCGGAGGAACGGCCGCCACCGCGGTAGTCACGCAGCCCGTATTTGGCCTCATAGGTGAAGTCGGCATGGCCCGGCCGAAACTTGTCCTTGATGTCGGAATAGTCCTTGGAACGCTGGTCGGTGTTCTCGATCAGCAGCGCGATCGGCGTGCCCGTGGTGACCTGCACGCCGGTTTCCGGATGCGCCATCACCCCGGACAGGATTTTGACGATATCCGCTTCCTGGCGCTGGGTGGTGAAGCGCGACTGGCCCGGCTTGCGACGATCGAGATCGGCCTGGATGTCAGCCACATCGAGCGGCAGCAGCGGCGGACAGCCATCGACCACGCAGCCGATCGCCACCCCATGGCTCTCGCCGAAGGTGGTGACCCGGAACAGGTGGCCGAAGGTGTTGTGGGACATGGGGACGATCTCTCGAAACAGGTCGCTGTCGTAACGCGGGCGGTCCGGGGGGTCAAATGGCGGCGCCGCGAGGACTCTTCCCCGCTCCCACAAGCGCAGCGAAGCTGCGCGCAGGTGGGAGAGGGTGGCGCGGACGCAGTCCGCGACGGGAGAGGGGGCGCCACAAACGCCGGCGCCTGCCGCACCACCCCCTCTCCCGGCCGCGCTGGTGCGCGTCCACCCTCTCCCACCAACGCAGCTTCGCTGCGCCGGGGAAGAGGGGAAGAAGAAAGAGGCCGCGCCTCAACTATACTTCTTCATTGCTCCGTCGCTGAACACATACACCGCGCCCTGCTCGATCGGCAGCTCTGCCGCTTCGGCGATCGTCTGCACGCCCAGCGCCACCATCAGCGCCCGCGCGGTGCCACCATGGGCCACCGCGACGGTGTCGCCGGCGAGCCCCTCGACCCAGTCGCGCATCCGCAGTTGCACCGAAGCGTAGCTCTCGCCGTCCGGCGGCGGCATGCCCCATTTGTCGGTCTGGCGCGCGGCAAAGATTTCCGGATGCGAGGCCTCCTGCTCCGCCAGCGTCGAGCCTTCCCAGTGGCCGTAGCCGATCTCGCGCAACCGGTCGTCGAGCGCGTAATCGTCCGGCAGCAAACCGAGCTGGCTGCGCACGAACTCCATGGTCGAACGCGCTCGACCGAGCGGGCTCGAGACGTAGCCGACGCTGTCCGCCCCACGTTCATGGCGTGCAAACAGATCCTTCAGGAGGCCGCCGGCATGCGCCGCCTGTTCGCGGCCGAGATCGTTGAGCGGAATGTCCCGGGAGCCCTGGAAGCGGCCCGCCGCGTTCCATTCGGTCTGGCCATGGCGGATGTAGTAGATGACAGGCTGCGGCATGGAGGAAGCGATCAGTCCTTGCCGAGCGAGATGTCCGGCGCATCCGGGCGCTTCATGCCGACGACGTGGTAGCCGGAATCGACGTGGTGCACTTCGCCGGTGACGCCGCGCGACATGTCGGACAACAGATACAACGCGCTATCGCCGACCTCGTCGATGGTGGTAGTGCGGCGCAGCGGCGAATTATACTCGTTCCATTTAAGGATATAGCGGAAGTCGCCGATCCCCGACGCGGCCAGCGTCTTGATCGGGCCGGCCGAGATCGCATTGTCGCGGATGTTCTTCTCGCCGAGATCGGCGGCGAGATAGCGCACGCTGGCCTCCAGCGCGGCCTTGGCGACGCCCATCACATTGTAATGCGGCATCCACTTCTCGGCGCCGTAATAGGTCAGCGTGACGATCGATCCGCCCTCGGTCATCAGCTTTTCGGCGCGCTGCGCGATCGCCGTCAGCGAGTAGCAGGAGATCAGCATGGTCTTGGAGAAGTTCTCCGAGGTGGTATCGACATAGCGGCCCTCGAGGCCTTCCTTGTCGGAGAACGCAATGGCGTGGACCACGAAGTCGATCTTGCCCCACTTCTCCTCGAGCACGGCGAACGCCGCATCGATGGTGGCGGGATCGGTGACGTCGCAATGGCCGAGCACGAGGCCGCCGAGTTCGGCCGCCAGCGGCTCGACCCGCTTCTTCAGCGCGTCGCCCTGGTAGGTCAGCGCGATTTCGGCGCCCTGGGCGCGCAGCGATTTAGCGATGCCCCAGGCGATCGAGCGGTTGTTGGCGAGGCCGAGAATCACGCCGCGCTTGCCCTGCATCAGGCCTGTGGGTTCAACCATGTCGTATCCTATCGCTTGAAAAACAGCCTTTCGGGGTACACCAGCGCTTCCGCGCGGTACAGCCCAAATCGGCCCGATCGCGACGCCGTTTACCGTCCGGCGCGAACGCCGGAATAGACCGGCAGCCAAGGTGTTATGATCGATACGGCCGCACGATGGGCCGTGGATGGACCGCCAGGACTTCAGCCAGTGACAGAGACCTCATGAGCGCGTTTCGCGACAGCGTCGAAAGCCTGATTCCGTCGCTGCGCCGCTATGCGCGCGCGCTGACGCGCGACGCCGACATCGCCGACGACCTGGTGCAGGACACGCTGGTGCGCGCGCTGCGTTCGGAAAAACTGTTCATCGGCGGCGACCTCAGAAGCTGGCTCTACACCATCCTGACCAACCTCAACCGCAACCGCCGCCGCTCGCTGGCGCGCCGTCCGCACATGACCGAGCTGTTCGACAATAATCCCGACGCGTCGGGCACCGAGGCCGAGGGCCGCGACATCGCCCGTGCGCTGGCGGCTCTTGTCGAGGACCAGCGCTCGGTGCTGCTGCTCGTGATGCTGGAAGGGCTAAGCTATCGCGAAGTGGCCGAGATCCAGAGCGTGCCGATCGGCACCGTTATGTCGCGCCTCGCCCGCGCCCGCGCCCATGTGAAGGCCTACCTCGAAGGCACGCGCCCCGCGCTGCGGAGTGTGAAGTGATGATGAATCGCCATCAGGCACCGCAGGCGCTGTCGTTTCCCTCCCCCCGCACTTGCGGTGGGGAGGGTGGCCGACCGCAGGTCGGTCGGGTGGGGGGCGCGCCGTACACAGCCGTTTATAAGGCCCCCCACCCCGGCCTCCACTTCAGCGATGCTGCGCATCGCTTCGCTCGGCCGACCCTCCCCACCCAGCGCAGCTTCGCTGCACTCGGGGGGAGGGATTCCGCGAGCGCGGCGCTGAACACAAATACGTCCCACACGAGACCACGATCATGACCCATCCCCCGATGCCCGTCACCGAAGACGAACTGCACGCTTACATCGACAACGAGTTGCCGGCGGAGCGCCGTGGCGATGTCGAGGCGTGGCTCGCGGGTCATCCCGACGATGCCGCGCGGGTGCAGTCGTGGCGGGCGATGGCCGAGCTGCTGCATGCCCGCTACGATTCCGTCGCCGACGAGGCGGTGCCGAAGCGGCTGGAGATCGAGCAACTGGTGCGACAGCCGCGGCCGTGGATCTATGGCGCGATGGCGGCGTCGCTGCTGGCCTTCGTCGCCGGCGGCAGCGTCGGCTGGCTGGCCCACGGCGCCGCCGCCTCGCCCTCGACGTTCCAGCATTTCACCGGCGATGCGCTGGATGCGCACCGGCTCTACGTGGTCGAGGTTCGCCATCCCGTGGAAGTGGCGGGCTCCGAGCGCGCGCATCTGCAGGCGTGGCTGTCGAAGCGCGTCGGCTACGAGATCAAGGCGCCGGAGCTCGACGGCACCGGGCTGAAGCTGGTCGGCGGCCGCCTGCTGCCCGGCCCGGAAGCGCCGGCGGCGTTCTTCATGTATGAAAGCGGCAACGGCGAGCGCTACACGCTGTACACCTCGCGCGCCGCCACCGGCACCACGCAGATGCGCTACGCCTCACAGGACAAGGACGGCGCGCTGTTCTGGGCCGACAAGGGCGTCGGCTACGTGCTGAGCGGCCCCACCGACAAGGACCGGCTCAACCAGGTGGCGCGACAGGTGTACGATCAGACCGAGAAGGTCGGAGGATAGTGTAGTCGTCGTAGCCCGGATGGAGCGAAGCGAAATCCGGGAACGGCGTTCCAGTTGATAGCATTATCCCGGATTTCGCTTCGCTCCATCCGGGCTACAATCACCCCAAATCGCTTCTCGGATTGTACGGCTTGTCGTCGCGCCATTTTTCCATCAGCGCTTCCAGCTCGGCGTCGTGGCCGTCGGGCAGCATGACGCGGGTGATGAAGTACAGGTCTCCCGCGTTGCCGGCGGCCTTCGGCAGGCCCTTGCCCTTGAGGCGGAAGGTGCGGCCGCTTGAGGTGTTTTTCGGGATCGATAGCTCGACCGCGCCGGACAATGTCGGCGCACGCACCTTGGCGCCGAGCACGGCTTCATACAGCGTGATCGGCAGCTCGACGCGTAGGTCGCTGCCGTCGATCTTGAAGTAGGCATGCGGCGCGATGCTGACGGTGATCATCACGTCGCCCGGACGATGGCCGGGCGCGCTTTCGCCCTGCCCCTTCAAGCGGATCACCTGGCCGGCAGTAACGCCGGCGGGAATCTTGACGTTCAGTTCCTTGCCGGACGGCAGCCGGACGCGCTTCTCCGAGCCCTTGACGGACTCCTCCAGCGTCACCGTCATGGTGACGGCGAGGTCGAGGTCGGGCGGGGCCATGCCGCCGTTCTCGAAACCAAACCCCTGCGGGCCGCCGCGGGCGCCGCGCGCCTGCGCGCCGCCGAACATGCTGTTGAGAATGTCCTCGAAGCCGCCGGCGCCGGCGCCGCCAAAGCCCTGCTGGGCCCCGGGGCCGCCGCGGAAGGCGTGCTCGAAGCCGGGCTGCGACGACGTGCGTCCGCCGCCCGGAAATCCCTGGAATTTCGGCTTGCCGTCGGCATCGATCTCGCCGCGGTCGAACGCCTTGCGCTTGTCCTCGTCGCCGATGATCTCGTTGGCCGAGTTGACTTCCGAAAACCGGTTGGCGGCCTTCGGGTCGTCGCGGTTGTTGTCGGGATGATGCTTCTTGGCGAGCTTGCGGTAGGCGCTCTTGATCGCCGCAGCGCTGGCGCCCCGCTGCACCCCCAAGACCTCATAGGGGTCGCGCATCCGTCTTCTCTCCTTCAGGCAAAACTAAGAAATGCGGGCAAACGGCCCGCTTGACCTTCATCTGGGGTCTTCGTGTCATTTTTGCAACGGGAAACGCAAGCCCCGCAGGTCAGGAATCAGCCGCGGCGCCACGGTTTCAGCGTGCGGACGTCCCAGCGGCCCTGTTCGGCCCGGCAGGCGGCGCCCTGCAGCCAGGTTTCCGAGGTGCCGTTGACGTAACTGGCGAGGAAATCCCGGCAGGTTCGGCCGTCCTCGGTGTAGGCGCTGGACAGCGGCGTCACCGAACCGCGTGCGCCGGTGGAGGGATTTTCCCAAGGCTGGCTGGAATCCTTGCCGCCCTTGGTCAATACGTCGGACGCGGCGGTGCGGGCAAAGGCCAGGTCGGCGTCGGTTGGCTCGGCGCCCGCGGTCGGCTTTAGCGGCGTGACCGAGCCGGTGACGTCGTTGCCCTCCATCTTGGCGAAGGCGCCCTCGTTGCGGCCGACGCTGCAGCCGCCCAGCCCCGCCCCGATCAGAATTGCTGTAAGCGCCGCGCCGAGCGGGCAGATCGCCGATAGGCCAATGCGCAGCCGTACCCTATATAGGTCTGGCCTATGCAGGGAGCGCAGCACGCTTTCGACACTAGGCCAACGCAAGACGGAACTCCGGACATGACCGACACCACCGCAACCATGAAACACCCAACTCCGTTAACGTCCGGTGATTTTACGGCCGCGGCGGAGCCCTTTGCGCTGTTTGCCGAGTGGTTTGCCGAAGCCCAGGCCTCCGAGCCCAACGATCCCAACGCCATGGCGCTGGCCACCGTCGATGCCGACGGCCTCCCGGATGTCCGCATGGTGCTGATGAAGGGGTACGATGCCGACGGTTTTGTCTTCTATAGCCACGTCGCCAGCCAGAAGGGCCAGGAGCTCGCCGGTAATCCCAAGGCGGCGCTGCTGTTTCACTGGAAGTCGCTGCGCCGGCAGGTCCGGATTCGCGGCGCGGTCACCCGCGTGACCGAGGCCGAGGCCGACGCCTATTTTGCCTCAAGGCCGAAGCAGGCGCAGATCGGCGCCTGGGCCAGCAAGCAGTCGCAGCCGCTGGAAAGCCGCTTCGCGTTCGAGCAGGCCATCGCCAAGGAAGCCGCCAAGCACCTGATCGGCGAGGTGCCGCGGCCACCGGGCTGGAGCGGCTGGCGCATAACCCCGCAGCGGTTTGAGTTCTGGCACGACCGCCCGTTCCGGCTGCACGACCGCATCGAATTCCGCCGCGATCTGCCCGGCGCGACACAGAACGTCTCGCCGAACGATGCGCCCCCCGATTCCTGGACCAAGGTGAGGCTCTACCCGTGAGTCCCGACAACAAGACGAGACCGAGCAGCAGCATGGCGCATAGCACGTCCAACGCGCCCAAGCGCACCATGTTGCTGACCGGCGCCAGCCGCGGCATCGGCCATGCCACGGTGATGCGGTTCTCCAGCGCCGGCTGGCGCGTGCTGACCTGCTCGCGGCATCCGTTTCCCGAAGTCTGCCCGTGGGACGCCGGTCCGGAAGACCACATCCAGGTCGATCTCGCCGACCACGCCGACACCACCCGCGCCATCGACGAGATCAAGGAACGCCTCAACGGCGGCGCGCTGCATGCGCTGGTCAATAACGCCGCGATCTCGCCGAAGGCCGAAGGCGGCAAGCGGATGGGCTCGATCGACACCGACGTCGATACCTGGAGCCATGTGTTCCGGGTCAACTTCTTCGCGCCGATCATGATGGCGCGCGGACTGATCGAGGAGCTGAAAGCCGCCAAGGGCTCGGTGGTCAACGTCACCTCGATCGCCGGCTCGCGGGTGCATCCGTTTGCCGGCGCGGCCTATGCGACGTCGAAAGCAGCGCTGGCGTCCCTGACCCGCGAGATGGCGTCGGATTTCGGCCGCCACGGCGTTCGCGTCAACGCCATTGCCCCGGGCGAGATCGATACCTCGATCCTGTCGCCAGGCACCCAGGATATCGTCGATCAGCAGATCCCGCTGCATCGGCTCGGCACCCCGGACGAGGTCGCCAAGATCATCTATGTGCTGTGTACGGAGACGTCGTCTTACGTGAATGGCGCGGAGATCCACATCAATGGCGGCCAGCACGTCTAAGGGGGCGCAGCACTCCAACCCTCCCGTTCTGGGAGGCTGGAAGCGCACCTGCCTGCTTTAGTCGGCGTAGAACTTGCGCTGCGTCGGCGCGGCCGTCTCGATGCCCAGGCTGGAGCAGTCGTCGTCGGATTCGCCGTCCATCAATCCCGCACCGCAATGCCGGCAGGTCCGCGCCGACATCGCCATGGCCTTGCCGCTGACGCGGCGCGCCTGCTGATAGAACGCGAAGTCGACGACGTTCGGGGAGCTCGTTTGATCAATCATTGCTGTCCTCTTCGCTTGAGACGCCCTTATGACAGCAACCTTTCGCTCAACCGTTCAGCGGAACGCTCAAATTTTACCGTTAGAATTGTGGCGCAATAAGGCGAGATGCGAGTCGTGTATTGAGAGCTTGGTTTGTTAACTTTGGGCCCGGCGCGGGATACCGGCGACATGCGCTCCGACCTGTCCACGGAACACGGGCAACTGCGTGTGGCGACGTGGATACCCGGCATGCGCCGGGCATGACGGAGCAAGCGGCGCGTTTCGTCGATCAATATATTGGACGGCGTAGGGTGGGTCAGGCGCCCTTGCGCCGTAACCCACCGCGGTCATTGCGATCTCGCGCTGCGCGCTAACCACCCTACGCCCTGCGCTACAGCCACCTCTTACACTTGAAGAACACGTAGGGCAGCACCGCGGCGAACACCATCATCAGCAGAGCCATCGGGTAGCCGTGGGTCCATTCCAGTTCCGGCATCAGCTTGAAGTTCATGCCGTACACCGAGGCGATCAGGGTCGGCGGCATTAGCACCACGGCCATCACCGAGAACAGCTTGATGATGTTGTTCTGCTCGAGGTTGACGACACCGAGCATGGCGTCGAGCACGAAGGTGATCTTGTTCGACAGATACGAGGCGTGGTCGGTCAGCGACGCCACGTCGCGCAGCATGGTCTTGAGTTGCGCGCGCATGTCCTTCGACCATTTGACGCCGTCGGCCTCCGCGGTGACGACGCGGCCGATCGATACCAGGCTAACGCTCAAATTTTACCGTTGAAATTGAGACGGCGAGAAGGCCGCGCGCGCGACGTGCGACAGCGCAACATCGATCGACCACCTCTCGGCGCCAGGCGAATATCTATCAACGATTGCAAACTAATTCCTTATTTACCAACCAGCCGTATTGTCGCGCACTGGCCGAATCGATGTCGGCGCGGAGAATTCAGCAATGTCGGTGGTGCATATGGCAAGATTGGATAGCGCCGTTGCATCGGACGGCGAGCGCCTGATCGATCAGCTCGCCGACCGGATCGGCGGACTCGGCGTCGAACTCGCCGATGTCGCCGGCAATCTGCAGGAAGTCGCCGGTCGCGTGTCCGGCCAATCCGAGCGTTTCAGACATCTGCAAAGCACCGCCGAGACCATGGTTGCCGCCAACCGCGGCATCGCCAGTGCATCGCACACCGTGCAGTCCGCGACCGCTGCTGCAGTGCGCGACATCACCGATTCCCGCAGCGTGGTCGAGACCGCAGTGCAGCACATCGCCGAATTGATCAAGGCTGTCGGCCGCATCGAGGAGCGCCTCGGCTTGGTTGGCAGCGCGCTGACCCAAGTCGGCAAGGTGTCCGGTTCAATCGCCGCGATCGCCAAGCAAACCAACCTGCTGGCGCTCAACGCCACTATCGAGGCGGCGCGCGCCGGTGACGCCGGCAAGGGTTTTGCGGTGGTGGCCAGCGAGGTGAAGAGCCTCGCCGAAGCGACGCGGCAGGCGACGCAACTGATCAGCGAGACGGTGCGTGACCTCGACGGTCAGATCAGCGGCCTGATCGGCGAGAGCGGCGACGCCTCGCTGCGCGCCAAGAATGCCGGCGATGGCGCCCAGCAGATACAGGGTATCATCGTGCGCGTGCAGGACGGCTTCACCGCGGTCGGCCGCGAGATCGACGACGTGGCGAAAGCCGCG
Organism: Tardiphaga sp.; assembly: GCF_028290785.1. Taxonomy (GTDB): domain Bacteria; phylum Pseudomonadota; class Alphaproteobacteria; order Rhizobiales; family Xanthobacteraceae; genus Tardiphaga. The sequence continues at coordinate 19,617 of NZ_JAQGJD010000383.1, forward strand.
ACCTCCAACCTGTCGCATTGCGATGCGGTGATCGACAACCTCGGCGATCTCGCTGGTGGCGTCGATCTGTCGTCCAAAGAATTGAAGCGTGCCGACGACCGCGTCGCCGCTCTGCTCGACCTGTCCGAGGAGTTGATCTCGCTGATCGCCAACAGCGGCGTGGAAACCGCCGACGCGCCGCTGATCCGCGTTGTCGTGCAGACCGCGCAGCAGATCGCCGACGCTTTCGAGGCGGCCCTAGCGCGCGGCGACATCGGCCTTGATCAGTTGTTCGACGAGAACTACCGCGAAATTCCCGGCACCGATCCCAAACAATACCTCACCGACTATGTGGCGCTCACCGACCGCATCCTGCCGCCGATCCAGGATCCGATCCAGAAGATTGACCCGCGCATCGCCTTCTCCGTTGCCTGGGCGAAGGGCGGCTATCTGCCGACCCACAATCCGAACTACCGGCTGCCGCCGGGTCCGGATCCGGTGTGGAACAACGCCAACTGCCGCAACCGCCGGCTGTTCAACGACCGCGCGGTGCGCAAGGTCGCCGCCAACACCAAACCGTTCCTGCTGCAGACCTACCGGCGCGACATGGGCGGCGGCCATTTCGTGCTGATGAAGGACCTGTCCTCGCCGATCCGCATCCGCGGTCGCCACTGGGGCGCCTTCCGCATCGGCTTCCGGCAGTCGTAGCCGAAAGTCCAGCACGTCCCTGCGAGTCATGGCATGCGCCTTGCCGGCGGCTTCAAGACAGGGAAGCATCGCAACACCAACCTCGCCGATCCAGTCGTGCGCATTTGCTTCAGATCAGAGCGGCGGTCGCATCCGGGGCGCCGACTGGGCATCAAGCAAAGTTGTTTTCATTGCCCGCAAACGGCGCTGGCTGATGGGTTTGTCACGTTTCAAGCGATGCGTTCCTGCTCGGCGCTCCACAAAGCAAAGCCCGCCGGTTGATCCCGGCGGGCGTGATCGTAGGGCAGGTCGGGCGCCGTTGCACCGTAACCCACCAAGGTCATTGCGATCTCGCGCGGCAAGGTGGGTTACGCGCTGCGCGCTAAGTCACCCTACGGCCTGCGCTACAGCCACCTCTTCCACTTGAAGAACACGTAAGGCAGCACCGCGGCGAACACCATCATCAGCAGCGCCATCGGATAGCCGTGGGTCCATTCCAGTTCCGGCATCAGCTTGAAGTTCATGCCGTAGACCGAGGCGATCAGCGTCGGCGGCATCAGGACCACGGCCATCACCGAGAACAGCTTGATAATGTTGTTCTGCTCGAGGTTGACGACGCCGAGCATGGCGTCGAGCACGAAGGTGATCTTGTTCGACAGATACGAGGCGTGGTCGGTCAGCGACGCCACGTCGCGCAGCATGGTCTTGAGTTGCGCGCGCATGTCCTTCGACCATTTGACCCCGTCGGCCTCCGCGGTGACGAAGGTGACGACGCGGCCGATCGATACCAGGCTCTCGCGGACCTTGGAGGTGAGATCGCCCTTGCGGCCGATGGCGATCAGGATTTCCGAATAGCGCTTGGCGTGGCCGGTGCGCATCGATTCGTCGGGTTCGAAAATGTCGTGGCTGACCTGGTCGACGTCGGCGCCGGCGCGCTCGAGAATATCGGCGCAGCGGTCAATCACCGCGTCGAGCAGCTCCAGCAGCACCGTCTCGCCATTGGCGCCGGGCGGCGTGCCGCGCGCCAGCTTGCTCTCCACCAGCGCAAACGGCTTGGGCGAGTCGTAGCGCACCGTCACCAGGCGGTGACCGGCCAGGATGAACGTCACCGGCGTGATGCGCGGCGATTCGGTGTCGGCAGCGCACATCAGGGTCGCGGTCATGTAGCGCGCGCCGTTCTCGATGTAGAGCCGGCTGGAAATCTCGATCTCCTGCATCTCTTCCCGGGTCGGCACCGCGATCCCCACCAGTCGTTCCACCGCATGGTCCTCGCCGGGCGACGGATTCATCAGATCGATCCACACCGCGTCCTCCGGCAGCACCGACAGGTCGGTCGGTTCGGACTTCTTCAGCGTGGTATCGACGGGGGTGAACACAGCAAGCATGGCAACTCCGGGAAATCCAACTGGCAACCACAGAAATACGGCCGCGAATCAAGGGAAGTGGCCGACCATGGCCGAACGCGATGCATCGGTCATGACAGCCTTCTGGCAGCGCGCCAACCCCGCTGTTTTCGCCCCGGCGTCACGGCGCCGTGCGGCGACGCGCGCCATCGGATCACGCCGGCGGCACTGACCGCATGGCGGACACCGCCAGCTTGCCCACATTTTCATCCGCAGCCCCTGCTGCCTGCGACAATTTGGACACAGCTGACCCGCATCCAGCTGTTGACAGCGCGTAAGTACTGGAAATCCGGCCGGTTTCAAGGATACTCATTGGCAACGGAAGCGGCCGTTTGCGGCGCTCCGAATGCTTTGACGCTGCTCGCCGGCCTGCACTGGAACAACGGAATGTCGTCTCTCACGCTGAAAATCGGAATGCTGGCCGCGGCCGGCCTGATGCTGTCCGGCTGTATGCAGGCCACCACCTACGAGGCCTCGTCGGACAAGAACCTGAAGCCGCGCGACAAGGAATTGCTGGCCAAGGTCTCCTACGTGAAGACCCCGGTGGCCGAGCCGTTCCGCCGCGCCATCGTCGATTATCACCGCAAGGAACTGCCGGGCTCGATCGTGGTCGATTCCGACAACCACTATCTCTATTACGTGCAGGACGGCGGCAAGGCGATCCGCTACGGCATCACCGTCGGCGAGGAAGCCATGGCGTGGTCCGGCGTTGCCAAGGTCGGCAGCATGACCGAATGGCCGGCCTGGCATCCGACCCCCGGCGAGATTTCCCGGCTGGGCGTGCCGACCTTCGTGCCGCCGGGCCCGGACAATCCGATGGGCTCGCGCGCGATGTACCTGTACTCCGGCGGCAAGGACACGCTGTTCCGGATCCACGGCACCAACCAGCCGGAATATATCGGCGCCTCGATCTCCTCGGGATGCATCCGCATGACCAACGAGGACGTCATCGACCTCTACAACCGGGTCAAGCTCGGCGCGGTGGTGGTGGTGCTGGAGCCCAAGCAGGGCGACTC
>NZ_JAQGJD010000014.1 GCF_028290785.1 Tardiphaga sp.
AGGCCCGACGGGAAGGTGTGCATCATGTAGGTGAAAATCACCGGCATCCAGGTGAAGATCATCTTCTGCGTCGGATCCGGCGGCGTCGGATTGAGCTTCATCTGGAACCACATCGTGATGCCCATGATGATCGGCCAGACGCCGAGCGCGAGGTAGTGCCCGAACAGCGGCAGCTGGGTCGGGTCGAAATGCAACAGGCCGAACAGGTTGAACAGATTGGTCGGATCGGGCGCCGACAGGTCCTTGATCCAGCCGTAGAACGGTGCGTGGCGCATTTCGATGGTGACGAACAAGACTTTGTAGAGCGAGAAGAACACCGGAATCTGCAAGGCGACGGGAAGACAACCGGCGATCGGGTTGATCTTCTCCTTCTTGTAGATCTCCATCATCTCCTGCTGCTGCTTCATCTTGTCGTCGGGGTAGCGCTCCTTGAGCGCCGCCAGCTGCGGCTGGACCGACTTCATCTTGGCCATCGAGGCATAGGACTTGCTGGCCAGCGGGAAGAAGATGAACTTGACCAGCACCGTCACCAGCAGGATGGCGACGCCAAAGTTGCCGAACAGGTGGAAGAACCAGTCGAGTGCCAGGAACATCGGTTTGGTGATGAAGTAGAACCAGCCCCAGTCGATCAGGAGATCGAAGTGGTTGAGGCCGAGCTGCTGGTTGTAGCCGCCAAGGCCCACCGCGAGCGGGAAGTTGATGCCCACGACGCTGGCTTCCTTGGCGCCGGCGAACAGCCGGGCATTCGCGGTGCCGGTACCGCCGATGGCGATGGTCTGGGCGTCCTGCAGGTAGTCGGTCTGGTAGGTGTGAACGGTGCCAACCAGGTTGGACGACATCCGTGCCTGCAGCTGCGCCGCGGGATCCGGCAGCAGGGCCGAGGCCCAGTACTTGTCGGTGATGCCGAGCCAGCCATTGGTGATCTTGAAGTTCACCGCTTTGGCGTCGTCAATTTTCTTGTAGCCAAACTCCTGCAGGCCCTGGTCGCCCAGGTAGCCGACCAGGCCTTCATGCAGGATGTAATAGCCTTCGACATGCGGGGTGCCGTGGCGCGAGATCAGCGCGAACGGATACAGCGTCACCGGCGCAGTGCCGATATTGGTGACGTCGTCCTTGATGGTGAACAGATAGCGATCATCGACCGAAATGGTGCGGCGGAAGGTCTGGCCGTCGCCATTGTCGTATTTCAGCGTCACCGGGGAGGTCGGCGTCAGCGCGCCCGTGCCCTCTTGCGTCCATTGCGTATTGGAATCCGGGATCTTGACGTTCGAGCCCGCGGCGGCGACCCAACCAAACTCGGCATAATAGGGCGCGGCGGTGCCCGATGGCGAGAACAGCACGATCGCGGGCGAGGTCGGATCGACGGTCTCTCGGAACTTGTTCAGCGCGACGTCGTCGATGCGCGCGCCCTTCAGCGAAATGCTGCCCGAGACGCGCGGGGTCTCGATCTTGATGCGCGGGGCCGCAGCAATCGCCGCCTCGCGGCTCACCAGCGGTGCATTGGCGGCATTCTGGGCGGGCACGCTGCCGGCGGGCGTGGCCGCACCGGTCGGGTTGGCGCCCGGCGCCGCACCGGGCTGTGCGGTCGGGTTGGCGAGCTGGCTCTGGATCTGCGCCTGCTGACGCTGTTTTTCCATCGCCGGGATATTGAAAAAGTATTGCCAGCCGAGCAGCACCAGGCCGGACAGAACGACGGCGAGGATGGTATTTCGATTGTCGGTCATCGTTCAGGTCTCGTCATCCAAATACGGGTGCGGCTCTAGCCGGCTGCGTGCTTGTCGCAGGCTGGAAGTGTCAGGTCACGCTCGTTGTCGAAGATTGCGTCTTAGAAGGTGGCGTCTTGGAAATCTGCCGGTCGAGGCGGTGCAGCGCCGAGCGGAGGTCGTCAAGCATGGTCGTAAAGTCGCGGTTCAGCGCGACACGACGGCCGACTAGCACATAATCGCTGTGCGGTCGCATGGATATGACGTCGACGCGCTTCACCAGTTCGCGAAGCCGGCGTCGGATCCGGTTCCGCTCGGTGGCGGTCCCGTTCTTTTTGGTCACGGTGAAGCCGACCCGGATCGGGCCGTCATCATCTCGTCGCCGGCTCTGCAGTACGAAGGCAGGGCTGTTCATCCGCGGCCCATTGGCAACGGCGAGAAAATCCGCCCGCTGCCGCAACCGATCCATGATGAGATCTCGGGAAAGAGGCCCGATTTAGGCGCTGAGGCGCTTGCGGCCGCGCGCACGGCGGGCAGCCAGAACCTTGCGGCCGCCTACGGTCGCTAAGCGAGCGCGGAAGCCGTGGCGGCGCTTGCGCACCAGTTTGCTAGGTTGATAAGTCCGCTTCACGGGGCGTTCTCCGCTGACCGGGCAATGAGCCGAGGTAATTTGAGGTAAGTCCAAAGATGCAGGCTCAAACGAGCCGTATCCGGCCACAAGTGAGCCGCCCCGATGCAAGACCGGGCCATCGCGGACAGTTGGCGGGCTTATACGGGAGCGTCGTGTTTCCGTCAATCTTGCCCTGTATGACGCCGGAAGATTGCCTGACACCCGGATTATACCGACATTCGCGGTGTTTTAGGGTGTTGAAGACGGTGTCTTTGCCGTGTTGCGCGCAAATGCCGGGCGAGCGACGGGAATGCTGCAAATGGATGCTAAATTAAACCGTCGAATCGTCATTTGACCCGTATCTCGGGCAGGCGCAGCGTCATTTCGTGAGATCAGAGGTCAACATCGTGGCAGCGGCCAGCGAAAAGCCCGCAGAACCAGCGTTCCGGCGGCGCCCGATACGGCGGCTGGGGCTGTCCGGCAAGCTGTTGCTGCTGACCATTCCGCTGGTGCTGATCGCCGAAATCCTGATCTACGTCCCCTCCATCGCCAATTTCCGCCTCAACCGGTTGAACGACAAGCTGGCGGCAGCCAATACCGCCGCGCTGGTGCTGAACGCCGCGCCGCTCGGCATGGTCCCGGAATCGCTGTCGCGCCAGATTCTCGGCAGCATCGGCGCCCGTGCCGTGGCCATCAAGATGGGGCAGCAGCGCCGGCTGCTGGCCAGCGCCGATCTGCCGCCGCAGATCGACCATGACATCGATATGCGCGCGATGACGGTATGGACGGCGATCGTTGATACCTTCGAGGTGATGCTGGAAACCGGTAACCAGTCGATTCGTGTGATCGGACCGGCACCCTCCGGAGCCCAATCCGGCACCCAGTTCATCGAGGTGATCATCGACGAATTGCCGCTACGGCAGGCGATGTACCGGTTTTCCAGAAATCTGTTGCTGGTCTCGCTCGGTCTGGCGATTCTCACCGCCGGGCTGGTCTACCTGGCGCTGCACTACCTGTTCGTGCGGCCGATGCGGCATCTGACTGCCAACCTGGTTGGCTTCCACGAAAACCCCGAAAGCTCGTCGCGGATTATCGTGCCGAGCCAGCGCGGCGACGAGATCGGCGTCGCCGAACGCGAGTTGTCCGACATGCAGCGCGACCTGGTGTCGATGCTGCATCAGAAGAGCCGGCTCGCCGCACTCGGCCTTGCCGTGTCGAAGATCAATCACGACCTGCGCAACCTGCTGGCATCGTCGCAACTGCTGTCCGATCAGCTCGCGAGCGTGCCGGACCCGCGGGTGCAGCGCTTCGCGCCCAAGCTGATGCGGTCGCTGGAGCGCGCCATCGCGTTTTGCCAGTCGACGCTGTCCTACGGCCGCGCCCAGGAAGCCGCGCCCGATCGCCGCATGATGCTGGTGGAGCCGGTGGTCAACGAGGTCCGCGAATCCGCCGGACTGGCGTCCGACGCCTCGATCGCCTGGATCAATGCGATTGAGCGCGGGCTGACCATCGACGCCGATCCCGACCAGCTGTTCCGTATCCTGCTCAACCTGGTGCGCAACGCCGCCCAGGCGCTGGAGGGCCAACCACCAAGCGACGGCGCGCCGCTGCAGATCCGTATCACCGGCCGCCGCGAGGGCTCCGTGACCATCCTTGAAGTGTCCGACACCGGCCCCGGCGTGCCGCAGCGCGCTCGCGACCACCTGTTCGAGGCATTCCAGGGCTCGGCGCGCCCCGGCGGCAGCGGCCTCGGCCTCGCGATCGCTGCCGAACTGGTGCGCGCCCACGATGGCGACATCCATCTGGTGGAGGGCACCCTCGGCGCCACCTTCCGGATCACCATGCCGGACCGTCCGGTCGAGCTGAACAGCATCCGCAGCGAGCGCGCCCGCGCCTGAGCGGGCCGGCGGCGCCGGATTCGCTGATGATTCGGCCGGATCCGGCATTTGGCCGCCCGAGCCGGCCCCGATGCCGGCGGATTTGCCGGTGTTTTTCGCCGGAAATCGCCTGCGCGGCGCTGGATTGGCGAATGGTCAGGAAACCGTCATCCGGGTGCTTGCCAAGCCCGACGGGAGCCGGTAGCTATGGCGCGCTTTCGCAAACCACCGGTTTCGAAACATGTGACATCGGCGGGCTCCGGCCCGCGGTGGACACGGCACGCGCCCGTAGCTCAGCTGGATAGAGCACTAGACTACGAATCTAGGGGTCAGAGGTTCGAATCCTTTCGGGCGCGCCAACATTTCAATGACTTAGCCCGCATTCCGCCCGATTGTTACCGGTACTGTTACCGAGGGCATTTTCCGTCCGAAACCCACGGTTCAGGTCGAGACACGCAACGCCTCAGAGATGTCTACGACCGAGCGCAGACTGACGGTTCTGGTCTGGATAAGCCCGATGTCCGGATAGATCTCGGCCAGCCTCCCTTCATCGAACGACGTCAACTTCAGGGGCAGGGGACGGGATACGAACGTCGCCACCCCAAAGCCGCCGCCTTTCGGGCGGGCCCAGCGGACCACGGCTACTCGCGGCAGTTTGGCGCCTTGGGTGCCTTCGATCCAGAAGAGCTTCAGGGCTTCCTGCGCCTTCGTGAAAGCCTCCTTGTGATGCCTTGCAGAAAAGCCGCGCTGCAACGGCGGGGTGCGCCAATCCGTCCCGATGCGGTCCGCCAAAAATTGCTCGAGGTTCTTGCCGTTGAGCTTTTGATTCAGCGCCTCCATTGGGGCGAAATCTTTCAGGAACGCGGCGGAATTGCGGGCCACGCCGTAGCCGACAACGACGATCAGCAGGCGAGCCGCGTCAAGCGGCGTCATGGAGGCCGCGCTTCTTCCGTAACCCTTGAAGCTGATGGCGCCTGCCGCCCGAATGTTCTTGAGATAGAGCTGGACTGTTTCGTCCTCCAAGCCCATGGCCGCCGCGACCGCGCTGGCCATTTCAATCGATGATGCCACGATGCGCTCTCCCCATGAATCGTTCCTATTAAACATACCACCGATGCCGCGCCAATGGACCGGATGCGTCGCTGAGCGAAAAGACGCAAGTATTTGAGCGCACCATTTGTATCACTGGAGGGTCGCACACAGACGGGTGGGAGCTCCGTTCGGCCGGAGCAACCTAGGCGTAATTACGAGGGATGGAGATATCTATCGAACGATGAGACCGCCGCATCCTGTCGGTTGATCGAGCAGCGCGATAGGCCGCCGCCGTCCTCGTGCGTGATCTCCGCAGAAAATGCAAGATATACCAGTGGACCTCTTGATCCATTGATAACTCAGTGCCAAATATATGGCACTGGGAGATCGGATTGCATGGCGAAACGGATCGACATCAGGCAAGTGGCGGGCATGGGGGCATCGTGACCCCACTCTACGTCGACGGAAACCATCGGGCTGCGGCGGCTTGACCGCATGCATCCGAAGAATTTCCGCAAGTACTATGAGAATTGGAGGAAGTCTGCCACGCCTGTCGGTGACGAACGGGTCCGTCGGGCCTACGGATGCATCCAAATGGTTCGGGTCGCTCTATCCTACGGGATCGAAGCCGATTTGCCCGACTGCAAGCGCCTCCCCGACGGCCTGACCCGCATGAGCTTCGGGAAGAATCCGCCGCGGGAGGAGATCATGACCTTCGCCCAGGCCGATGCAATCGTCCGGCAGTGCATCGACGCGGGCGACATCAGCGCGACTCTGGTGCAGTCGATCCAGTACGACTGCATGCTGAGACAGAATGACGTCATCGGCCAGTGGCGCCCTGCGGCAGAAGGCCCCCGATCCTTCGCCTTCGACAACATTTTGCAGCTTGAAACCACGATACCGGAGTCGGTGAAGGCGGACCTGTCGGCACGCGGGCACATCGTGCATTGGGCCGATGCCGGCATAGGCGGTTGCCAGGCCATCCGGATCGATTATCAGCGGGATGCGCTGCTCGGCGCTTCGGATCACCGAAAAGATGGCCTTGCGCTTGGTTTTTGAAGGCAGGCAACCTTTGTGCGGTAAACTGACTCGTTCATCGGTCGCGAGGCGAGCGCCCCTAGTCTATTGGCGCGAAGCGGACGTTTAGACCTAGGCACAGCAAATCCGTCCAAGCTCTTAAAGTTGCGTGGTAGAAGCGATGGCGTAGTCAATTTACGGCGCGACGGCAGCGGGCCATGCATACCGCGCTTGGGCACGGCTGCGAATGCGAGTCCATGCATCGCGATCAGAAACAGAAGTCGGCGGGGTCTGGAGTCCGGTTCGGAATCAAGCAAAGCGAATTAGATCTCATGCCGTAGCCATTGTCTTTTTGCCAGGCATGTAGATTTGCGCATAGCCTTCCTTGATCGCCGATGTGATCTGGTCGAGGCGTCGGTCGATATGCTTCTCCAGGATAGGCACGCACTTGGCTTCGTCACGCGCTTTCACGCCGAGTAGCACCGCGCGATGTTCGGCCTGGGTCTTGGTTCGGTTGATCCGGTCCATGTCGATCCAGCGGACGAAGCGGATGCGCGCATTGACATTGCGCAGCACGCGCAGCATCTCGGCGTTGTTGGCCATGCTCAACAGCCTTTCGTGGAAGGTCTCGTCGAGTTGAACCTGCTCCACGGAGGTGCGTTCGCCTGGATCCGGGCCGGTGTCGCGCAGGAAGGTCAACAGGCTGTCGATGTCCTGGTCACGGGCGCGCTTGATCGCCAGCCGGACCGCGGCGATCTCTATCGATTTGCGCAATTCGTAGAGGTCGAAGATTTCCTGGGCGTCAAGCTCGCGGCAGAAGAAGCCTTTACCTGGCAGGAAGCGCAGGAAGCCTTCGGTGTTTAGGCGGTTCAATGCTTCGCGCAGCGGCGTGCGGCTGACTCCGAGCAGGCCCGCGATGGCGCCCTCGTTGAGGCGCGCGCCGGGCTTGAATTCGAAACTCACGGCCATGGCCTTGAGCTGTTCATAGACCCGGTTGACGATGCTATCGGAGGAAATCTCCGGCTGCTTGATCATGGCTGCACGTACTTTCGAGTATTGCTCATGGTACGACCGCGCGGTGGAGGCCCGCGGAATCAGAGGTAGCGTTTCGGGTCGAACGGCGAGACCGGAATCTCGGTTTCACGGCCGCCGATCAACTGGGCTACCACGCGACCCGTGCGCGCCGAACTCACCAGGCCGACATGGCCGTGGCCGAAAGCGTAGACGACATCGCGCGAGGCGCGGGAATAGCCGAGGCAAGGCCGTCCGTCCGGCATGCTCGGGCGATGTCCGAACCAGCTACGGATCGCGGCTGGGGGCAGATCGCGCGGCAGTTTTGGAAACATGCCGAGCAGGTGGTCGTGCAAGATCTCGGCGCGTTTCCAGTTCGGCGCGGCCTCGAGGCCGGCGATCTCGACCTGGCCTGCGGCGCGCAGGCCGCGGTCGGTCCAGTTCACCACCATCTTGGCGTCGGAGGCCATCATGGACGTGCGCGGACCGGTCTCGGCACTTTCGATCATGACGTGGTAGCCGCGCTCGGTCTCCAGCGGCAGCCGATCGCCGATCGAGGCCGCCAAGGGCTTCGAGTGGGCGCCGGCGGCGATCACAACCTTGTCGCAGGATAGCTCGCCTGTTTCGGTCAGTACCGACACCGGCCTGCCATCGGTCAGCCGCAGGCCTTTGGCGGTCGTCGTGACGAATTCGGCCCCGAGCGCGCGGGCGTGCGCGGCGAGGGATGCCACGTAACCGCCGGGATCGCGGCAGCGGCCGGCTTCCTCGACCAGCACGCCGAACTGGTAGCGCGGGTGCAGGTCGGGTTCGCGCTGCCGCATCTCGTCGGCGGAAATTTCCAGCCAGCTGACGCCGACCAGTTTGCGAATATTCCAGCCGAGGCTGTCGGCGTCAAAGGCCGCGCGCGATGGATAGACGTGCATGACCCCCTGGCGTTCGATGAGGTGGCCGGCGCCGGCCTCGTCGGCGAGCTTCTTGTGCAGCGCCGGCGCATCGCGCAACAGCGGGCGAAGGGCGCGCGCCGTCGCCTCGACTCGCGCCGCGGTCCAGCCGGAGAGCAGGTACCGCACCAGCCAGGGCAACGCCTTTGGCAGATAAGTCCAGCGCACCGCCAGAGGGCCCAACGGATCCCGGAGGAATTTCGGCACTTTCTTCCAGGCACCCGGTTCGGCCGGCGGAATGACCGAATGGGTCGATAGCCAGCCGGCATTGCCATAGCTCGCGGCCTGTTCGCCGCCCGGTGTTGCCGGCTCGACGATGGTGACGCGATGGCCATCGCGCAACAGTTCGATGGCGCTTGCCACCCCGATGGCACCTGCGCCGATGACAACGACATGCTGGCCGGATGAAGGGGTCATGGGGTCTCGCTTCGCTGCACAGATTCCATTGACCGGATGTCGGCCAATTGTAGCGCACGCGCCGCCAGCGCGATATCGAGGGGACCAACGCCGATCAGTACGATGAGTACGGTCTCGTCGTCCGATCCGCGGCCGATACCCTTGCCGGCGATCACATCGGCAATCTCGCTCTGGATGTCGTCCCGTGTGAACCGACCAGCCTTGATCATCGGCGCCAGATTGCCGCGATGCTCGCACGATTCCCAGTGATCGACGAAGATCCGGTCGGCCCTGGCGATCAGGGCGTCGTCGATCTCCTGAAACGAGCCGAGCGCGCACACGGTCGCGCCCGGCTTGATGGCGGATAGGAATACAACGGGGTCGTCGTGGGTCAGGCCGGTGGCAGTGATCACGAGGTCCGCGTCACGAACCGCTTCACCGGAAGTTCGCACCACATCGATTTGTACGCCAAGCGAGCCTTGAAGCTCTGCGGCGGCCTTTTGCATTTTTTCGAATTGCGAACCGGCAATGGCGAAATGGGTGATGCCGAGTTCCTGCTTCAGGTAACGCAGGACCAGCTGTCCGATCGCGCCAAATCCGACGATGGCGGCTTTCGACGCATTCTTGCTGCCGCAGTGCTTGAGCGACAGAACAGCCAGCGCGGCGGTGCGGGCGGCGGTCAGGGATGTCCCCTCGACGCACCCCTTTATCGCGCCGTTGATGCAATCGGAAATAACGATGGCGGCGGTGATGCGCGGCAGGCCGCGCTTCGGATTGTCATCGCATGCCGAAAACCATTTCGCCCCGGCGACGCCCTGATCGAGCAGGCAGCCAGAAACGCTGGCCATGAAGCGCTCGCCGTTCTGGTCGGCAATGTGAAAGCCGGCCTTGGGGCCGCTGATGACCCGTCCGGCCGCGATACCTTTCATCGTGCTTTCAACGACGGCATAGATCGCAGCGGAATCGAGAACTCCGGCAACATCGGCTTCGTCCAGATAGCGCACGGATTTCGTCATTGAAGTCCCGATCCGGATCAATTGATCTTCACATTGGTCTCGTCGACAACTTTTTTCCAGAACACGTTCTCTTCCGTCAGCAGGCGGGCGAAATCCGCGGGCCCTCTGTTGACCACGTCGAATCCGACCTCGGCGAGGCGCTGGCGCGCTTCCGGCTGCTGAAGAAAATCCCCGATCTCGCGGTTGATGGTGGTGACCACTTCATCGGGGGTGCCCTTGGGGGCCATGATGCCCACCCAGGCGTCGCCTTCGATCTCTGGAAAGCCCTGTTCGATCATGGTCGGCACTTCCGGCAGCAGCGGCGACCGCGTCTTGCCGGTGACGGCCAGCGCCCGCAACTGCCCGCCGGCGATCATCGGCCCGGCGGACGCCATGGTGGTCCAGGCCATCGGGACATGATTGGCGACCACCGCCTGAATCGCGGGCCCGGCGCCGGGGTAGGACACCGCAGCCATATCGAGCTTTTGGGTCACCTTCAGGCGTTCCGCGAGCAGATGGCCCTGTGTCCCGACGCCGCCATGCGCGTAGTTCTGGTTGGGTCGTGCCTTCAGATCGGCAACCAGCTCCCTGGCATTTTTGGCGGCTACGGAAGGGTGCACGGAAAGCACGTGCGTGGAGGAGACCGACAGGTTGATGGGGATGAAGTCAGCGACCGGATCGTACTGCAAGTTGCTGAACACCGAAGCGTTCACCACATGGGTGCTCAGGGCGAACAGCAGCGTGTAGCCGTCGGGAGTAGAGCGGGCTGCCATGATGGTTCCACGATTGCCGGTCGCACCGGTGACGTTCTCGACGAAGAACTGTTTTCCGAGTTTCTGCGACAGATGCTGGCAGGCGAGGCGGGCATAGACATCGACCGTGCCGCCTGGCGCAAAGGTGACAATTCCGCGAACAGGGCGCGCCGGATACGCCTGTGCCGAAGCGAGGCGCGGCGCAGCCAACAGCGCGGTCGAGCCACCGACGAGGCCGATGAAACTCCGGCGGTTGAGTATAGGACTTCCGTTCGTCACAAGTGCCGGAGTTCGCAGCCCGTATTTGGAAGATTTGCGCATTACAAATATCCTTTTGTGGAAGTGACGAATGCATGATCGAAAGTGTCAGGCGGCAGGGCTCCGCGCTGCGATCACCACGATTTCCACGCGGAAAGCGGGATCGGCCAGTTCGACCTTGCCGCAGCAGCGCGACGGCGTGTCGCCCGGCACGACCCAGGCATCGTAGACCGCGTTCATGGCGTCGAAATCATCCATGCTTTTCAGCCATATCTGCACGCTGAGCGCGCGCGATTTGTCGGAGCCGGCCCGCGCCAGCATGTCATCGACCTTCGCCAGCGCCTCGCGGGTCTGGCTGGTGATATCTCCGCTCTTTTCATCGGCGACTTGGCCAGCGAGGAAAACGAGATCGCCGAACACCGAGGCGCGGCTGCGGCGAGCATTCTGATCGATGCGAACGATGGTCGACATGCGCCTGTTCCTCTTTGCTGTCAGCGCCCGGTGGTGGCGATGCGGCGGCAATGGTCGAGCGCAGCGCCAATCAGATTATCGCTCGCCTCCGGCGTGCGGAATGCAGAGTGAGCGGACAGCGTGACGTTTGGCAGCCTGGTCAGTTCGTGGCCGGCGGGAAGCGGCTCGGTGACAAACACGTCGAGGCCGGCGTGGCCGATCTGCCCCGAAAGGAGCGCGGCGATCATCGCGGCCTCGTCGACCACCGCGCCGCGCGCTGTATTGATTAGGATAACGCCCGGACGCATCGCCGCAATTCGCGCGGCCGACAAAAAATCCGTGGTATCATCGTTGAGAAGAAGATGCAGCGAAACGACGTGGCTCTCGGCAAGCAAGCGTTCCAGCTCGACGAATTCGACACCGGGATGGGTCTTGGGTGTACGGTTCCACGCCAGAATTTTCATGCCGCAGCCGCTTGCGAGCCGCGCGACCTCCGCGGCAATGCCGCCAAAGCCAATCAGCCCGATCGTCTTGCCGGTCAGTTCGATGCCGTTGCTGCGCAGCCAGTTGCCCGCGCGCATCTCGCGGTCCATACGAGCAAACCCCTTGGCGGCGGACCACATCAGCGCGATGGCGCATTCGGCCACCGCGGTGTCGCCATAGCCCTTGATGATGTGTACCGCGATGCCGAGTTCGGCCAGCGCCTCGGGATCCATGTAGCTGCGCGGGCCGGTGCCGAGAAACACGACATGCTTGAGACCTTCGCACTGCCTGGCGATCTCGATCGGAAGGTGCGTGTGGTCGATGATCGCGATCTCGGCGCCGCCGAGGACCGCGGGCAGCTGCTCGGACGTCACCGACGCATCGCGGTTGATGCTCACGGTGGGATCGTCCGCGCGCAGCAGTTTTTCGGTAACGGCGGCAAGGGTCTCGTTGGCATCGACGAATACGGCTCGCAACGGGGATATCCTTCTCAAGCATGTAGCGGGTCGCTCGCTCCGGCGGTCGGATGGCAGGACAGGTAGTCGTCCGCAGAGCGTAGTTGCGTTCATCCGCAGTCTGTATCCACGACTGTATTCAGCGTTTAAATTTCCACGCAAGTAGAATTGTTGCGTCCAAATGCTGCAATTATAGATGTTTGAGCAAAAACTAAGCGAGATTCGTACTGCTGAAGACACAGTCATTTGCTTGAAGTTTGCCATTGCACTCTGCCCTGAATTCTCCAACAAGCTCGGCAATGCTCCGCTTGAAGTGGCGATGCACGGCGCTGAGGAGTGGCTTGGGCCGGTCCCGTTCAGCGAGGATGACAAGGCACTCGCCGCGCAGATCCGGGCCAACTGTTCGGATATTCTTTCGCAACCTGGCGCATGCACCTGCGCGGCGAAATCGCTGTCCGTGCTCGACACGCTTGACCGCGGCCGGGTCATTTGGTGTGCTCACCGAGGCCCACGTCCTGCGCCGGTATGCCGAAGAATCCGAAAAGCGCCGCCGCGATTTTCTCGGCGAGAGACAGCACTCAACGCCGCGTTCGAGCTGCGCCCGTGCAGGCCGGGCACAGCTCGGCGATCAATCGCTTGCGGTGAAATTCGGCGCTTCGATTTCGTTGACGCGATGGCACGCAACGAAGTGGCTCGGGCCCGTGACCGCGAGGACAGGTGGTTCTTCCCGGCATTTCTCGATCACGAACGGGCAACGCTGTGCAAAGCGGCAGCCGGGCGGCGGATCGACCGGACTTGGCGGATCTCCCTTGACCAGGAATTGCGCCTTCAACCGGGTGCGCAAGGGGCCCGGCGGCGCTGCGGCGGCGACCAGCGACCAGCTGTAGGGATGGCGCGGCGCCGAGAAAAACACCGGGGCGGGCGCCTGCTCGACGATCTTGCCGAGATACATCACCGCGATCTCGTCGCAGAAATGCTGGATCACGCCAAGGTCGTGCGAGATGAAGATGTAGGTCAGGCCGCGTTCGCGCTGCAGCTTTTTCAGCAGGTTGAGGATCTGGGCCTGGATCGCCACGTCGAGCGCCGACACGGCCTCGTCGCAGACGATCAGATCCGGCTCCGGCGCCATGGCGCGCGCGATGCACAGCCGCTGCCGTTGACCGCCGGAGAACTGGTGCGGAAACAGGTCGGCGGCCTGCGGCGGCAGTCCCACTTCGGCGAGCAACCGGCTGACGCGGGCGTCGCGCCCCTTTGGCGATCCGATGCCCAGCAGGTCGAGCGGTTCGCGCACCAGATCGCCGGCGCGGCGCCGCGGATCGAGCGAGGAGAACGGATCCTGAAACACGATCTGGAATTTGCGCCGGGCTTGGCGCAGCCGCTCGCCCTGAAACCCGGCGATGTTCTCGCCGCCGAACACGATCTGCCCGGAGGTCGCGGGGATCAGCCGCATCACCGCCTGCGCGGTGGTCGACTTGCCGGAGCCGCTCTCGCCGACAATGCCGAACGTGGTGCCGCGGCGGACGCGGAACGAGACGCCGTCGACGGCGTGGACTTTTGACGGCTTGCCGAACATGCCGCGGCGGCCGGCGGGGAAGTGCACCACGAGATCGTTGACGTCGAGCAGGATGTCGGCAGCCACCGGCCATGCGTCGCTCATGGCGCGATCTCCCGGTGGCGCCAGCACGATACCGCGGCATGGGCGTCGACCACATCGAGCGGCGGCTGCGGCTGCGCGCGGCAGACGTCGATCGCAAAGGCGCAGCGCGGCAGGAAGGCGCATTCGGCCCCGCGCGCGCCGAGCGGCGGCACCATGCCGGGAATTTCCTCGAGCTCGCGCTGCACATTCGCCGCCGCCGGGCCGAGGTGCAGATGCGGAACGCAAGCCATCAGCCCGCGTGTATAGGGATGCCGCGCATGCGCGATCACTTCCTGCGAAGAGCCCTTTTCGATGCAGCGGCCGGCATAGAGCACGGCGACGTCGTCGGCGAGTTCGGCCACCGCGCCGAGGTCGTGGGTGATGAGCACGATCGCGGTGTCGGTGTCGTCCTGCAATTCGCTGAGCAGGTCGAAAATCTGGGCCTGCACGGTCACGTCGAGCGCGGTGGTCGGCTCGTCGGCTATCAGCAGCTTTGGCTTGCAGGCCAGCGCCATCGCGATCATCACGCGCTGACGCATGCCGCCCGAGAGCTGATGCGGATAGGCGTGCACGCGCGCCTCGGCGGCGGGGATCTGCACCGCCTTGAGAAAGCCGATCGCCTGTTCGGTGGCATCGCGACGGCCAAGCCCGCGATGCTGGCGCAGCACCTCGCCGATCTGGTCGCCGACCGTATAGAGCGGGTTGAGCGCCGTCATCGGCTCCTGAAAAATCATCGACATCTTGTTGCCGCGCAGGCCCCGCAACGCCTGCGGCGCGGCCGCCAGCACGTTCTCTCCATCGAGCAGGACGCGGCCCGATGTAACGACAAAGTCCTCCGGCAGCAGCCGCATGATGGCCAGCGCCGTCATGCTCTTGCCGCAGCCGGACTCGCCGACCAGCGCCATGGTCTTGCCCTGTGCCACGTCGAAGGAGAGATGTTCCAGCACCGGCACGATGCCGCTGGCGCCCTTCATGGCGACACTGAGGTTCTGCACGGAAAGAACGGGCGACATGCTCAGCCTCTCTTCCGCAGGCGCGGATTGATGGCGTCGTTGATGCCGTCGCCGATCAGGCTGATCGCCAGCACCGCGATGAAGATGGCGGCGCCGGGGAAGGTCACGGTCCACCAGCTGTCGAGCACGTAGTTACGGTTCTGGCCGATCATCAGGCCCCAGCTCATCGTATTGGGGTCACCGAGGCCGAGGAAACTCAATCCTCCTTCGAAGAGGATGGCGACGCCGATGGCCAACGTCGCCGACACGATGATCGGCGGCAGCGCATTGGGTAGCACCACCCGCAGGATCAGGTGGCCGTTGCCGGCGCCGGCGGCGCGCGACGCCTTGACGAAATCGAGGTTGCGCAAGCGCAGGAATTCCGCGCGCGTCAGACGCGCCGCAGTGGGCCAGCTCACCACGCCGATCGCAATGGTGATGGTGGTCAGCGTCTGCCCGAACAGGGTGACCAGCACCATCGCGAACAGTAACGAGGGCAGGATCTGGAAGAACTCGGTGAGCTTGACCAATGCCGTATCGACGGCTCCGCCGAAGAATCCGGCGAGCGCGCCCACGGTCACGCCGATGACGATGGTGATGACCGCCGCAACGCCGCCGACGGTCAGCGTGGCGCGGCCGCCATAGATCAGGCCGGCGAGAATGTCGCGGCCAAGATAGTCGGTGCCGAGCCACGCGTCGGCGCCCGGCGGCGTGAACGGCGCGCCGGCGAGGTCGAGCGGATCGATGCCGTAGAACGTCGGGCCGAGCAGGGTGATGAGAACAAGCGCTAGCAGCACGATGGCGCCGATCACACCGGCCGGGCTGCGGCCGAACTGGCGCAGCATGGCCGCCAGCGGCGAGGCGGCGGGGCGCGATGGCAAAGCGGATGGCTCGCGGGCGCGCGGCGCTTCCATGGTGCTCATCGGGGCCCCGATCGGATGCGCGGATCGATCAGGCGGTAGACCAGATCGGTGATGATGTTGGCGGTCATCACCAGCACCGCGGAGAAGAACAGCACCGCCAGCAGCGTCGGGTAGTCACGGCGCAGGATCGATTCATAGACCAGCCGCCCCATGCCGGGCCAGCTGAACACGGTCTCCACCAGCACAGCACCGGCGAACAGGTGACCGAACTGCAGCCCGGCCACGGTGACGATGGGGATCAGCGTGTTGCGCAGCGCATGCTTGCCGATGACAATGAATTCAGGGAGACCCTTGGCGCGTGCGGTGCGGACATAGTCAGCCGTCAGCGCGTCGATCATGTTGACGCGCGCCAGCCGGCTGTACTGCGCGATGAACACCAGCGCCAGCGTAATCGACGGCAGAATGAGGTGCTGCACGACATCGACCAGATGCGCGAGACCGGATTTCGGTCGTGCCACGTCGGACATTCCCGACACCGGCAGGATCGGCCATACCGATCCAAACAGCAGCAGCAGCATCAGCCCGGTCCAGAACACCGGCGCGGCGTAGCCGGCCAGCGAAATCACCGTGACGCCCTGGCTGAGCCAGCCGTTCGGTTTTCGCGCCGATATGACGCCGAGCAGCGTGCCGATGAAGATGGACAGCACGAGCGCGGAGATCACCAGATACAGCGTCGCGGGAACGCGTTGCCCGATGAGGTTCACCACCGGCTCATTGAAATAATAGGAATAGCCGAAGTCGCCAGTGACGACTTTCGACATGTAGGTCCAGAGCTGATGCAGCAGGCTCTGGTCGAGGCCGTATTTGACGCGCAGGGCGGCGATGACATCCGCCGATGCGCCGCCCATCTCGCCGGCGATCACAAGAGCAGGATCGCCGGGCGCCAGATGGATCAGGCAGAAATTCAAGATCAGCACGGCAAGCAGCAGGCCGATCGCGTTGGCCGCCTGCTTGGTCATGTGAATGAGAAGATTCATGATGCCTGATGGCCAGTTGCGAGTTTGTCGTCATTGCGAGGAGCGACGCGGCAATCCAGAAGGCCACAAGCAAAGGCTGGATTGCTTCGTCGCAAGGGCTCCTCGCAATGACGGGGAGGGGCCTTTCAATTCAACGGCTAGTTCTTCGGCGGCGTTTCCCAGTTGATCTCGTCCAGCGGCGACATGACGCCCCAGATCGTGGTAGGCAGGCTTGCCAGGCCCTTGCTGAAAGCGTTGTGGTACGGCGAGGCATTGACGAAGTAGATCGGCACGTCCGCCACCACGATCTTCTGGAATTCCGAATACATCGCCGTGCGCTTCTCTGGCGAGGTTTCGCGCGCGGCGGCGGCCAGCAGCTCATCGACCTTCGGGTTGCTGTATTGCTGGGTGTTCGACCAGATGATGCCCTTGCGGATGTTGCTGGTGAGATAGGTGCGGTCGACGCCGATCACCGGGTCGCCCCAGTTGAACACGGTGTCCATCGTCATGTCGAAATCGAAGCTGGAAACACGCTGCGCCCAGGTCGGGAAGTCCGGTGCGGCGCGAACCTCGAGATTGATGCCGGCGCGCTTCAACTGCGAGCGCAGATATTCGGCGACATTGCGCTGCTGTTCGTCGGTGCCTGGGATATAATCGATCGTCAGCGCCATCCGCGAGCCGTCGGGCTTCTTCGGATAGCCGGCGGCGTCGAGCAATTCGCCGGATTTGGCGAGATCGAGCTTGTACTTCTCGACATTCGGCTCGTCGAGTGGCGATCCCGGCGCGATCGGGCCGGTGGCGGCTACAGCCTTGCCGGACATCAATTTGCTGGTAATGAAGTCGCGGTTGGCGGCATAGGCAATCGCCTGCCGCACGCGAACGTCATCCAACGGCTTTTTCTTGGTATTGAAGGCCAGCCAGTTGATGGGTCCGATGCCGGTGAAGCCCTTGTTGGTGACGGTGACACCCGGCATTTTCTCCAGGCGCTCGATGTCGCGGACGCCAGTCACGAACGGCAGCACGTTGACATCCGCGCGTTCGATCGAGACCAAGGCAGCGTTGGAGTCGGACACGATCCGCACCACGATCTTGTCGAGCTTCGGCCGGCCGGCGATGAAGAATTTGTCGAACTTCTCCAGCGTATAGAATTCACCCTGCTTGTATTCGGTGAGGCGGTACGGGCCGGAGCCGACCGGCTTCAAATTCGCCGGATGGCTTTTGACGTCCTGGCCGTCGCCGTAGATGTGCTTGGGCAGGATCGGCATCAGCGCCGGCGACATGGCCAGCAGCAGCGCGGGATGCGGATGGGTCAGCTTGATCACTGCGGTGAACGGATCGGGAGTCTCCACCTTGTCGACGGCCGCCAGCATGGTCTGGAACGGGTGGTTGGCCTTGATGGTCATGATCGAGAAGGCGACGTCTTCCGAGGTAACCGGCTTGCCGTCGTGGAACACGGCGTTCTTGACCAGTTTCAGCGTCACGGACAGGCCATCCGGCGAGACCTCCCAGGATTCCGCCAGATACGGCTTCGGATTCCAGTTGTCGTCGTAGCGCAGCGGACTTGCGAAGATCTGCGTCGAGGGCATCGCCGTGGCGAGGCCGGACTGTACTGCGCCGTTGAAATGTCGCGGCACCTGGCTGGTGGCCATCACCAGCGTGCCGCCATCGGCGGCAGATGCGCGCCAGTTGTGGGTGCCGGAGGCGGCCAGCGTTACGGCGAGGCCGAGCGCGCAATTCAGAAAAATGCGTTTCAGCGACATGGTATCTGTCCTTCTCTCAAGGGAATGGAAATTGCCGGCGGTTGAAGGCCGCCATGATGGTCAAATGCCGGTGGGGCAGCGAGTGCGCGGTCGAGAATGCGATCGAGCTCGGCGGGATCGGGCAGGTCATCGGTGCCGACGCCGACCAGCAGGATGTCGCGTTCTGGCGCTTCCACGGGCGTCAGCGACCAGTCGCGGCCGACCATCTGCAGCAGCGACGGCCCGGTATCGCCGGCAAGGGTGCAGGCGCCCTTGAGGCGCAGCAATTGCGGCGGCAGCGCGCGCAACGCGGTTTCAAGCCGCACGCGATCGAAGCTGCCGCCGCGCTGATATTGCCAGCGTTTGAACTGCTGCTCGTGATCGGCGACGTCCGGCACCGCGTCGGCGCGGAACGGCGATGTCGTCTTGCGGTTAGCCTGCGGCAGGTCGGGCATCGTCTGCTCCGACGTCTCGACAATCTTCATTCCCTCGCGCAAGGCAGCGACGGCCGCCGAAGCCGCGCGTGTCGCATGCGCGTCGACCAGATCGGTCTTGTTGAGCAGCACCAGGTCACAGCGCTCGAACTGGTTGCGCACGGTATCGCCGACGTGGGGGTCGGCTAGCAGCGCCGCGATCCGCGTGGCGTCTGCCAGCACGATCACGGCGTTGAGGTGCAGGCTGGGCTCCACCAGGGCGATCTCGGCGATCCGCCAGGGATCGCCGACGCCTGACGCCTCGATGATAATGTGGTCGAACGGGATTTTTTCATCGAGAATCCGGCCGAGCGTTTCCAGGAAGCCGCCACCGATGCTGCAGCAGACGCAACCGTTGGTCAGCGTCATCGTGGCGCCGTCATGCCTGGCGATCAGGCCGGCGTCGATATTGACCGCGCCGAAATCGTTGACGAGCACGGCAAAACGCGAACGTCCGGTGCGCAACAAATGATTGAGATACGTCGTCTTGCCCGCACCCAGGAAGCCGCCAACGACCGTTACGGGAATGGTTGGCGGCTTGTCGGTCATGCGCGCGGCGCCTCGCGGACGCGGCCGCCGACCACGGTGCCCCATACCGCGATGTCCTTGATCGCTTCCGGTGCCACGTCGAACGGGTCTTCTTCCAGCACGGCGAAGTCGGCGTATTTGCCGGTCTCGATGCTGCCGACCAGATGATCCATCTTGAGGGTGTAGGCGGCGCTGATGGTGATCGCGGCCAGTGCCTGTTGCACGGTCAGCGCTTCAGTCGCCTTGCCGAGTTCGCGGCCGCCCGACGAGATGCGGTTGACGGCGCACCAGGCGGTGAACAGTGGACTCAGCGGCGTCACCGGCGCGTCGGAATGGATCGCATAGGGCACGCCGATGCGCTGCGCGGTGCCGGTGGCGTCGAGCCGATGCGCGCGCTCCGGACCCATCGTCAGGTCATAATGCGAGTCGCCCCAGTAATAGACGTGGTTGGCGAACAGATTGACGCACAGGCCGAGCGACTTCATGCGACGGAACTGCGCCGCATCGGCCATCTGGCAATGCTGCAGCGTATGCCGGTGGTCCGGACGGGGTGCTGCGATCTGCGCCGCCTCGACGGCGTCGATCGCCACTTCGGTGGCTTCGTCGCCATTGGTGTGGATGTGTAGCTGGATGCCGGCGCGGTGATAGGCCTCGACGATGACAGGCAATTCTTCCGGCGCGATGTACCAAAGGCCATTTGGCGCGCCGTTGTAGTAGCCGGGCCAGCGCAGCCGTGCGGTGAAACCCTGGATCGAGCCATCGACCACCAGCTTGACGATGCCGTAATGCAGTTTGTCGTTATTCGTCGCCTTCAACACGGCCAGCTTCGCGACCGCCTGTTCCGGCGTGTGCGACACCGAAGCCAGCGCCGGCACCAGCCGCACCGAAAAGGCATCGCGCCGGCTGGCCGCGCGATAGACCTCGACGGTCTGGTCGGCGAGATCGTTGTGCAGGTCGGTGATGGTGGTGACGCCCTGCACGCAGGCGGAGGACGCGTAGCGGTTGACGTCCTCCAGGGTGAGATTGCCCGACAGCGGGTTGCTGCCGAGCACGCGGAACACCCGGAAGCGTGCGGCGATGCCTTGGATTTCGCCGGACGGCTCGCCATCCGTGCCGAACACCACACCGGAGATGTTTGTGGTGCGATCGAGCTCGGCGCGCTTCAGCACCAGCGTGTTGACATTGCTGATATGGAACGAGGCATGAACCACCATGATGGGCGGGTGGTCGTGACCCTGTCGAGGTCCTGTCGGGTCAGGGAGATGCTGCCGATATGCAGAGGATCGAAACCCCAAGCGTAGAGCGGCGCGTCCGGATCGGTCATCGCGGCTTCGGCTTCCTGCAGCCGGGCGACGATGGCATCGATATCTGGCAGGCCCTTGACGAGTTTGCCGTCCGGCGCGCGGCGATCGAACGCGCCGACATACGGCAGCGTCCACATCATGCCTTCCATGATGTGGCTGTGGCCTTCGACGAAGCCCGGCAGCAGCACCTTGTCCTTGAAGCGGTCGTCGAGCGTGGGGCCGTTGCCGCCGATTTCATCGAGGCTGCCGACCGCAACGACGCGGCCGTCGCGCACCGCGACATGGGTCGCAAGGGGGCGCGACGGGTTCATCGTCACGATCTTGCGGGCCGAAAAGATCACGGTATCTGCGTTCACGGGCCGCCCTCAAACTTGTCCATGAAAGCGTGACGCGGGGAACAGGGTCAAGCCAGCGCCAGATCGCACGCACGAATGGGGCCAGTGGCCTGCGAATTCGCGGAGGCTGGCGCGGCTTTTGCTTTGCAGATGGATTGAGAACAGGGAAGATGGCGAGACCCTGCTTCCGGTGGAGCTGTTGATGGCGAATTTGAGTGTCCCTACCCTGAGTGCCGCGGCAGAGGCCCGGCCGATTCCGTCGGGGATCAGCGATGCTCTGTTCTGGGGCTCGCTGTTTCTCGATCTCGACCGCCGCGGCCCGTTCCTGCAATTGCAGATCCGCCAGATGATCTATGCCGCGATCGAGGAAGGCCGGCTTTCCCTTGGCGTGCGGATGCCGTCGAGTCGCGAACTGGCGGCTTTGTTGCAGGTGTCGCGCAATACCGTGGTGATCGCCTACGAGCAGTTGGTCGATCAGAATTTTCTCGTCTCGCGCGAACGCTCCGGCTATTTCGTCGCCGGTCTGCCGAAGCATCTGGGCACCGCTGCGGCCATCCGGCCAGCCGCCATCGAAGGCGACGCCGCGCGCTGGACCGATCGCTACGCGGTGCGGCCATCGACCCACCGCAACATCGTCAAGCCGCTGAACTGGCAGGACTATCCATACCCGTTCATCTTCGGGCAGTTCGATCCCAGCCTGTTTCCCACCAACGACTGGCGCGAGAGCGCGCGTGCGGCTTTGTCCGTACCGGAGATCAACAACTGGGCGCGCGACACCATCGACGAGGACGATCCGGCGCTGATCGAGCAGTTGCGACTGCAGGTGCTGCCACGCCGCGGCGTTCGCGCGCGTCCCGACGAGATCATGATGACCATCGGCGCGCAGCATGCGCTGTACCTGATCGCGACCTTGTTTACCAAGTCTTCGACCCGCATCGGCCTGGAAGATCCGGGCTATCCCGATGCCCGCAACATCTTCGGCATGCTGACGCAAAGCATCGTGCCGTTGCAGGTCGATGGCGACGGCCTGGTGCCGGATGCAGAATTCGAGAGCTGCGACCTAGCCTATGTTACCGCCGGTCATCAGTGCCCGACCACGGTGGCGATGCCGCACGCGCGGCGGCTCGAATTGCTGAAGAAGGCGCAAGAGCACGACATCCTGCTGATCGAGGACGATTACGAAAGCGAGCTGATCTCCGAGGGCGCCGAGCTGTCGCCGCTGATGAGCCTCGATCGCAACGAGCGTGTGCTCTATGTCGGCAGCTTCTCGAAGGTGCTCGCGCCCGGCCTGCGGCTCGGCTACGTGGTCGCGCCGGCGCCGGTGATCCGCGAATTGCGCGCGCTGCGCCGCCTGATGCTGCGGCATCCGCCGCTCAACAACCAGCGCGTTGCGGCGCTGTTCATCGGCTTGGGGCATTACCGCTCCCATCTGCAGCGCGTGTCGCGCGTGCTGCTGGAACGCGCGCACGCGATCGACCGGCTGCTGCCGGAGTATCTCGCCGGCTGCACCTGGCTGCGCGGCGCGGGCAGCACCAGCTACTGGGTGACGTGCCCGCCGTCGGTCAATGCCGCCGAACTCGCGGAGGCGGCGCGCAACGAAGGCGTCGTGATCGAGCCCGGCGACATATTCTCGATGGTCGAGGGCGCCAACCGCCGCTGCTTCCGGCTCGGCTTCTCCTCGATCCGCACCGACCGCATCGAGCCCGGCCTCGCGCGCCTCGGCAGGTTGATTTCAAAGATGTCCTGATCAGAGCAGTTCGCTGATGCCCTTGGCGGCGCTCACCAGCGCGATCAAGCCGAGGCTGATGATGGAGACGCGGCGGTGCAGGGCGTCGTTGCTCCGGACAAAGGCCATGTGGCCGATCTGCGTCCCGATCCACATCATAGGCAGCCCGAGCAGCGACAGGCACAGCGTCTGCACCGTGATCAGGCCGATCGCGAGGCCCGATGTCATCGCCGCGACCGACGTCAGCAGGAAGAACACCATCAGGGAGGCCCGCACGGCGGCGCGCGGCAGCGGCACCGACATGTAATAGGCCACGGCCGGCGGGCCGGGCATGGCGGCCAGGCCGTTGAACAGGCCGGCGAGAAAGCCGGTGAATGTGGTCGGCGCCCGGCCGGGCATTGTGGCCAGCGCAAAGCCCCGGCCCAGCGCCAGCACCGCCAGCAGCGTGATGGCGCTGATCACCAGCCGCGCCACCGGCGTGGGCACATGGCTCAGCACCAGCGCGCCGATCGGCGAACTGATCGCGGCGCCCAGCATCATCCAGCGCAGCGATGGCCAGTGGCAGGATTTCGTGGCATGGCGAAAGTCGATCAGGCTGCCCATCAGTTGCAGCCCGATCGCCACCGGCACGGCCTGGGTCGGCGGCATGAACAGGCCGAGCAGTGGCACGGCGGCCAGCGCGAAGCCGAAGCCGGTAAAGCCGCGCAAGATTGCCGCTGCGAACACCGCTGTAATCGACAAGGCGATCAGGCGCGGGGTCAGCAACGGCCCCAGCGCGGCGATGGAGAGCAGCACATCAGGCATTCCCGACCATGCCGGGTTCAGCCGATGCTCGAAGGGGCCAATGCGACCTCATTGGTTGGGCCAGAGTGCGCTCTGGCCGGGCGTTGCGCCGCAACTGGCCCTAATCGCCCGGCGATACGGCTGGCATCCTGTCCGTCAGCAGCCTTCGCGCCGACACCAGAAAGTTATTCATGTCCGACCTTCAAAGCCAGCGCGAAGCGCTCCTCGTCCGCCTGTTCGAGGCCTTCAACAGGCACGACGGCCAAGGCGTGATGGCATGCATGACCTCGGACGTGGTGTTTGACACCGCGGTTGGCCTGGAAATGTTCGGCCGCCGCATCACCGGCACCGCCGATGTGCAGGCGGCATTCGAGGCCGTGTGGGGTGCGATGCCCGACGTGAGCTGGACCTGTACGCAGCATTCGGTGTTCGGTGACCGCGGCCTGTCGGAATGGATTTTTCGCGGCACCGCCGCCAACGGCACCCGCATCGAGGCCGAAGGCTGCGATCTGTTCACCTTCAGCGGCGACAGGCTGTCGCGCAAGAGTGCCTTCCGCAAGGATCGCCCGGCGCTGCCGGCCCAGGCAACGACGCCATGACCGCATCGTCGCCCTACGACCAGCATTACGATCCCCTAGTTTCGGCCGGGCCGGGCCAGAACCGGCACTACGCGCCGACCTACTGGGTCGATACCGCCGGCACGCCGCCGCAGGATGACGGTCCGCTCAGCGCCGACATCGACGCCGACGTGGCCATCATCGGCTCCGGCTACACCGGGCTCGCCTGCGCGATCTTTCTGGCGCGCGAATTCGGCATCAAGGCCGTGGTGCTGGAAGCCAACCGCGTCGCCTGGGGCTGCAGCACGCGCAATGGCGGGCAGGGTCAGAACGCCGCCGGCCGGCTGTCGCGCTCGCAGTGGATCGAGCGCTGGGGCCGCGACATCGCGCTCAAGCTGCATACCGAGATCATGGACGGCTTCGAGACTTTCGAGGGCCTGATCGCGTCCGGCAACATCGCGTGCGAGCCGCAGCGCGGCGGCCATCTGCACATCGCGCACCGGCAGCGCGTGCTCGATCGCCTAGCGGCCGAATCCCGCGTGCAGAACGAAGTGTTCGGCTACAGGGCACGCATGCTGTCCGCCGAAGACGTGCGCCGCGACTACGTCAATGAGGCGGAAGCCGTCGGCGCGCTGCACGAACCGCTCGGCACCGGCGTACATGCCGCCAGGCTGGCGTTCGGCTATCAGCGCATGGCGCGCGAACTCGGCGCCAAAATACATCCCGGCAGCCCGGTGCTGGAGATCAGCACCGTCGACGGCGTGCATCATTTGCGCACACCTAGCGGCACGGTGCGCGCCCGCGCCGTCGGAATTGCCACCGGTGCCTATACCGCGGGCAAGCTTACGCCCGTGCTGCGCGGCCGCTGCATGCCGATCCTGTCGAATTCGATCGTCACGCGCCCGCTGACGGAGGCCGAACTCGACGCCACCGGCTTCCGCACGACCCAGGTCATCACCGACACCCGCACGCTGCGCTACTACTATCGCCGCCTGCCAGACAACCGCATCCAGATCGGCAGCCGCAGCGCCATTACCGGTGCCGACGCCGCGCATCCGCGCCACCTGCAATTGCTGGTCGACGGGCTGCACCGCAAGTTTCCGGCATTGACCGGAATCGAGATCGATTATTCCTGGTGGGGCTGGGTCGATGTCAGCCACGACATGATGCCGCGCATCTTCCGCCCCGATCCCGGGCAGACGCTGTTCTACGCGCTCGGCTATGGCGGCAACGGCGTGTCCTATTCGGCGCAGGCCGGCCGCCGCATGGCGCAGATGATCGGCGGCCAGAGTTTTGTCGGACAAGACCTGCCGATCTTCACCTCGCCCTTGCCGACGCATCCGTTCTCGCCTTTCCGGCGCATCGGCCAACGCATGCTGTACCGGCTGTACCAGATGCGCGACGAGGCAGCGTAGCGACCTGCATGCAATACAGATAGAATTCAGAGATACCGAACTGGATTGACTGTAAAGTATTTGTAAGGGACAGTTGTTGGCGCAAAAGCGACCACGGACGTGACGCCGGTGGTCGTTGAGTTATAGCTCGATCTGCTCAGCCATATTTAATGCGTCATCGACCTCAATCCCGAGATATCGAACTGTGCTCTCCAACTTCGTGTGGCCGAGGAGAACCTGAACGGCGCGCAGGTTGTCGGTCTTTCGGTAGATCTGGGCGGCTTTCGTACGCCGCATCGAGTGCGTGCCGTACAATACAGTCTCCAAGCCTATGCTTTCGACCCGGCGATGTACCAGCCGGGCATATTGACGGGTAGAAATGTGAGGCTTGCATGAAGTCGAATCGGAAAGAGAAATCGAGAACCGGTTGCCCGGAACATTGGCAGCCAGGCTTGAACAGAATTTCTTGACTTCTCCGAGATCTCGAATTGGACGGGTCGACCAGTCTTCTTCTGGACGACCGTCGCCAGGTGCCGCACTTTAAATCCTGAAAAAAATGTCGTGCAAACGTAGCTTGACCAAGTCACAGGCGCGAAGCTTGCTGTCGAGGCGGTCGGGCTTCTTGAGCAGAAGGCTCGCCAGCATCGCGACGATCAGCGCCGCGCCCAGCGCGTAGAAGGTGTCGCTGAAGGCAAGGATGTAGGCCTGCTTCTGCACGATATGGCCGATAGCTACATAGGCGCGATGCGCGGCGTCAACGGGATCGGTGACGCCGTGGTTCGTGAAATACTGCGTAAGCTGCTCGATCCGGTTACGGGTGGCCTGCGCGAGCACTGACACCGACTGTGACAGTACGTTGGAGTGATACTGCTCGCGCTTGGTCAGCAGCGTCTGCAGTGCGGCAATGCCAATAGCGCCGCCAAGCTGGCGCATCATGTTAAACAACGCGGACGCGGACCCGGCATTCACCGCCTCTATTCCGGCAGTTGCGACCGCCGAGAGCGGTGCGAACATGAGGGCCTGACCAATGGCACGGACGACGTTCGGCCAAAACAATTGATCGGCGGCATAGTCGCTGGTCATGTAGATGTTCATGAAGTTCGAAGCGGCGAATAGCCCAAAGCCAATGCCGATCATGATGCGCGGATCGATGCGCTTCATCAGGCGTGGCACCAGCGGGATCAGTACGAGCTGCGGCAGCCCGGTCCAGGCCAGCACCGTGCCGATTTGCTCAGAATTGTAGCCTTGAACGCGCGATAGATAGACGGGCAGAATGTACACCGAACCGTACAAGGCGACGCCGAGCAGGAAGTTCGCGAGAACTCCGAAGCCGAAATTTCGGCGGAATAACAGGCGCAAGTTCAACAGCGGTTTCTTGCTGGTCAGTTCGATGAAGACGAACAGCGGTAGCGCGATCGCGGCGATGACGGCGAAGCGGACGATGAAGGGTGAACCGAACCAGTCATCCTTGTTGCCTTCTTCCAGTACGGTCTGCAGCGCCGAGAGGCCGATCGCCATGGTGATGATGCCAAGCCAGTCGCCGTCGCGCAGCAGCGACAGCTTCATCGGTTTTGCTTCCAATGAAAAGTAGAGCATACCGATCATGATCGCGCCGGGCACGATGTTGACGTAGAAAATGTATTGCCAGCCCCAGTTCTCGGTGAGATAGCCGCCGATGGTCGGCCCGATGGCAGGAGCAAACGTCGCCGAGATCGCAAACAGCGCCTGGCCGATCGGCTGTTTTGCCTTCGGCAACAACGTAATGATCAGCGTGAACGCCAGGGGGATCAGCACGCCGCCGGTAAATCCCTGCACCGCGCGCAGCGCGATCATCTGTGGCAGGTTCTGCGCCAGCGCGCAGGCCGCCGAGAACACTAGGAAGAGGACGGCGTTGGTCAGGAGGTAGATGCGGACAGAGAACACCTGGGCAAGCCAGCCGCTCAGGGGGATCACGACAATCTCGGCGATCAAATAGGAGGTCGAGATCCAACCGCCATCGTCGATGCCCGCGCCGATCCCGCCCTGAATATTGGCCAGCGAGGCATTGACGATCTGGATGTTGAGCACCGCCATGAAGGCGCCGAGCGTGGCGCCGATCACCGCTATCCAGGTTTTTGCCGAGACGGCGGGAGCCGCTGCGGTTGGCCGACCTTCGCTGGCGGGAATGGTGTCGGCGATAGTTTGCAGTGCGGTCATGGTTTTCTGCTCGCGTGCGAGGGGCGCGTTCGTTGAATTGCGCGGCTAGGGGCCGCGCGACGCCAGCCGCTTCTCGGCTTCGCGTTCGGCGACAGCCGCCGACTTGGTGTTCACGGTCGGCACCGCGGACATGCCCGGGCGCAACAGGCCGTTCAGGCTCTGGTCGTCGAGCACGATCTTCACCGGCACGCGCTGCACGATCTTCGTGAAATTGCCGGTCGCGTTGTCGGGTGGCAGCAGCGTGAATTCCAGGCCGCTCGCCGGCGACAGGCTGTCGACATGGCCCCTCAGCCTGGTCGATTGGAAGCTGTCGACGTACAGGTCTACCGGCTGGCCGTTGCGCATATGGGTGAGCTGGGTCTCCTTGAAATTGGCCACCACATAGACCGCATCCAGCGGCACAACCGCCATCAGCTGGGTTCCCGCCTGCACATATTGTCCGACCCGGAGCGAGCGTGCGCCGACGGTGCCGTCCACCGGCGCGGTGATCTGCGTGTAAGAGAGGTTAAGCGCGGCCTGCTGCTCGACAGCGCGGGAATGATCGAGCTGCGCGACAGCCTTGGCCCGCTCGGTCGACAGCACCTCGATCCTCTTGTTGGCCGCGACCAGGCCCGACTTGCCCTGCTGCAGCTGTGCGTTCTGTGCGCGCAAGGCGGCGTCGGTCTGTTGTGCGCGCTGTACCGTGCCGGAACCGGACTTCATCAAGCCGTCGTAACGGGTGCGCTCTTCCTGTGCGAACTTCAGAGTTGCCTCGGACGCATCAACCTCCGCCGCCTGCTGCTGGATCAGCGGCCACTGTAGTTCGATCTGCGCATTGAGGCTACGCACCGCGGCCTCGGAGGCCATGACATCAGCCTTGGCCTGGCTCAATGCGGTTTTGAAATCACGGTCGTCAATTCGGGCCAGAAGCTGCCCGGCCGCAACCTTCTCGTTGTCGGCGATCAGCACCTCGGAAATGTAACCCGAGACCTTCGGTGCGATGATTGTCGAGTCGGCTTTCACATAGGCATCGTCGGTTGATTCCAAATAGCGGCCGGTGGTGAGGTAGTAGTGGCCGAAAGCGGCGCTGCCGGTGATACCGAGTACTGCTGCCAGTGCAACCGCCGCTCGCTGTATTGCCTGCCGCGACGGGCGAAGGCTGGTTTTGACGTTCCGGTCAGCAGCAAAGGAAACGGTCGACATGGCATTCTCCGAAATGTGTAGGCCGCGCCAAATTCACTCTCGAAAGCGGGTCCGACCATTGTTAGCTGACTGAAAGCGCGGCATTCACTCATACATTTGGCGCCGATCACTCATACATTGATGTGAACGAAATCGTCCCAACGTTGGATGGTTCAGAAAGAAGGGGGCAGGCACTGTTTGTCCCTTGCCACTGGTGTCGTGATGTTGGTGGCTTCGATAGGAGGCCGCTGCGGCATTGGCGAAACGGAGTGGGTAAGTCGACGAGTGTGAAGTTGAAATGGCGCAACTGGACGCGACAAATGCGGGAAGAATTTTCCATGAAGAACATTGGAAGCAGGGCGCGCACCGCATTTGCGCCGAAAATGTCGGCGCGCCTGGGTGTCGGCTCATGGGTGGTCTTGATTGTGCTGGTAGCGCTGTTGTTTGGCGCCTGTGTTGTTGCCTATCTCGGCTGGAAGCTCGCAGACCGTGTCGATGTGCCAATTTCAGGTTATGTTGCGATGGTAGTCGGAGTTATTGCTTCTCTCGCTGTCGGGTTTGGCCTGATGGCACTCATTTTCTACAGTAGCCGAAAAGGGTATGATGAGCCGCCGGTACTGATCGTTCCGGAAGATGACTTCAAAGAGTTCGAGCCTCCCTCGAAGAGAGCGAATTAGCGCAACAATTCTGGATCTCGATCCAAACGTCAGCAGGATGTCGAGTGTTGAGGTTGGTTCAAATGACGTACCGACGATGCCCCCCAAAGGAACGCGTGTATCGCGCTGGGCAACTACGTGCTCACCCACTATGGGTCAACCGACACCACCATCACCGAACAACAGGTCGGCGAGGAGCGTCGGGGCGGTCCTTCGTCTCCATTGCTCGCACTTGCCCGCGGCGGCATGGCAACCGCGGCGGTCGTCGTGCTCCTGGGCATTGCCTTTCTCATCTTCCGTCGACGCAAGAATTCCGTTTCGTTCCAGCGCGGGCAGCAAGTCTGAGTTCTCGATAGGCGACGACGAGTTCATCGAATGAGAAGCCGCGGTTGCGTCCACTCGGATTGGGAAGGACCCATGCGCGGGTACCGCCGAACAGTCCTGTCTGCGGGCCCCACTCGACGGTTGATCGGTCGATGATCGCGCTGTAGGCCTTCTTGCCGAGGAACGCCACAAAGCCCGGTTTATGCACCTCGATTTTCCGCCTGAGGGTGTCCGATGCGCCGGCGAATTCACTGACTGAAATCTGGTCAACGCTCGCGGTGGGGCGGGCAACGACTGTCGTCAGTCCACAGCCTTCGTTGAGCAGCAACCGGTCGTCGGCCGGCTCGAATAGCCGCGGCGTGAACCCGGACCTGAAGAGCACCGGCCAGAACCGGTTGCCGCGGCCGACAAAGTGGTGGCCGGCGTCTGCGGCGCAGAGGCCGGGGTTAAGCCCGCAGAAGACCACATCGAGGTCGTCAGCCAGGATGTCGGGTAAGCCACTCATGGCGCGAAAGCCTGTTTCATGAACGAGGTCATGTTCCGCCTGCCAACCATTCGCTAATCCCGTTTTGCGACATAGCCGCTCATACCTTGATATGACGGACCTCCGCCGAGGGTTGTATGGCCGAACACACTGGCGGCTTGCAGAATGGCGGCCGTCCTTCGGAGGAGGAAGACAATGTGCGAGCTGTCCTCATCGGAAAGTTGGCGAGGGGTACTCGCAGCAACACGCGCCTCGCGGGCGTTGCGGTTCAGGTCGCGTCCACGCTGCATCCACAGATTACGCTCACTGCACTCCTGGCAACCTCCCTCAGTTCGGCACGGCGAACGCCGGCACGGGCGCGGATCGCGATCGTGTGCATGGTGGCTGATGCGAGGATCGCAAGCGCCGCGGGATCCGCATCGAGCTTCAGTTCGCCTCGTTCAATTGCCGTGCGGAAACGGACTTCAAAATCGGCATCAATCATACGGAGTCCGGCCGCTACGCTGCTGCGGATCGCAGCATCTTCGCCGGCTTCGGTTATCGCGGTCCCGATCACAAAGCAGCCGCGCGCGCCTCCTTTACCCGAAAAATAGATGGACAACGCTGCTTCATAGGCAAGCATCAGGCTTTCGCCCAAGGGACGGTCGTGCGCGAGCGCCTCCCGTGTCGCGGCTAGGCTGATCTCCCAATAGCGCGCGAGCGCCTCGAGATAGATCGCGTGCTTGTTGCCGAATGCCGCATAGAGACTTGGTGGATTCATGCCGGTTGCGGCGGCGATGCTGTCGAGGGAAGTGCCGGAATAGCCGGTCTTCCAGAAGGTCTCTGTCGCCTGCTTGAGTGCGACCTGTGTGTCGTAGGCGCGGGGCCGCCCCCGGCGCGCTGGTCCCGTTTCGCTCTTTTTTCGTGCCATATCGCAAATCACCCTGGTCGCTGCGTGTTCATACCACATTTGTAGGTAACGTTACAAAATTAAATGGACAAGCATCTTGATTGCTGCATTGTAGTGCAATATTTATACGAGGCGTTACAAAATACAATAGAGGTGAGGGCTTTCCATGGGATTGAATGTTTCGCCAGTTGTCGGCTGGAATGGCGACCGCCAGGAGTTCCGCGCGGTTGCGGATATCGGTGTGACCTCTGCGGCAGTGGCGGACGCTGCGGTGGAGACGCAATTCGATAGAGTTGTCGGTGGCGCCGCACCCGATCGAATGCCCGTGTTGCCCGCAAGGACGCTCAGGGACCGGCTGCGCCGGCCCCTGATGCTCGCAGTGCCGCTCGTGGTGGCCGTGCTCGGCGCCGCCATGTATCTCGCCGAGGAGCCCTACGTCTCGACCGACAACGCGTTCGTTCGCGCGGCAAAGGTTACCATCAACGCCCGGGTCGCCGGCCAGGCGGTCGAAATCGCCGTCCGGGACAATGAACGCGTCCGGCAGGGCCAGGTCCTGTTCCGAATCGATCCCGAGGCCTACCAGATTGCTGTCGATCAGGCTGCGGCGCGGCTTGGCAGCGCGCGCCTCCAGATCGAATCGCTTAAAGCGACCTATCGCCAACAACAGGCGGAACTACAGTCGGCGAGGGATTCGGCTACCTTTGACGAGCGCGAGTATGGACGCAAGAAAGCGCTGGTCGTCTCCGATTTTACCCCGCGCGCGGTGTTCGAGCGCGCCGAGACGAATTTCAAGATCGCCCGTCAACGCGTCGCGTCGATCGAACAACAGATCGCCAACACCGTGGTAGCGCTGGACGGCGATCCTGACATTGAGAATGATCGCCACCCGACAGTTCGCGCGGCCAAGGCGCAACTCGACCGCGCCCGGCTCGATCTCTCTTATGCGACGGTGACGGCGCCCGACGACGGCATCGTGACCAAGGTAGATGATCTGCAAGTCGGCGGTTTCGTCAATTCCGGTGCGCCCGTGTTCTCGCTGTTGTCGAGCCGGCGGATCTGGATCGAGGCGAATTTTCGCGAAACCGGCCTGATCCACATGCGGCCGGGTCAAGAGGCGACGATCGATGTCGATGCCTATCCGGATCGCAAGTTCAACGCGCACATCGTCAGCATGAGTCCGGGCACTGGTTCTGATTTCGCGGTCCTGCCGCCCGAGAATGCGACCGGAAATTGGGTTAAGGTTGTCCAGCGTCTGCCGGTGCGGCTCGAGCTGGATGAGGTCCATCCGAACCGGCCGCTGTTCTCGGGCATGAGTGTGACGGCGCGGGTCGACACCGGCTATCGCCGCACCTGGTTTCATCTGCTCCCGCCGGCGCGTGCGACGGAGGTCAAATGAGTGTTGCTCTCCCATTGACCGCTGCAGCCAGCGGCCATCGTGCAATTACCGTGGCGGCGCTGATGGCGACCTACACGGAAGCGGTGAACATCTCGCTGCCGAATGCGGCCCTGCCGCATATCCAGGGCACGCTATCGATGGCCAACGACGAGGTCGGCTGGGTGTTTACGGCCTATATGGCGGCGGGCGCCGCCGTCATGCCCATGGCGCGCTGGCTGGCGGGGCGCTATGGCCGCAAGACGGTCTATCAGGTGGCTCTCGCTGTCTTCGTGGTCGGCCTGATCCTCAACACGCTGGCGACAACGTCCCTCCAGTTCGTGTTCGCCCGGATCATCCAGGGAGCCGCGAGCGGCACGTTCGCGCCTTTGTCGCTGGCGACGCTGCTGGATGTGCTGCCGCAGCCGCGTCATGCCCGGATCACCCTGGCGTGGTCGGTGTGCATCGTGCTCGGTATCAGCAGTGGGGCGAGCATCGGCGGCTGGCTCAGCGAATATCACGGCTGGCGCTCGATCTTCTATTTCAGCCTGCCGATGGCGGCCTTCATCTCCCTGACAGTGGCACTGTTCCTCCCCGAGAAGAGAGCGGAGCAGAACCCGCCCTTCGATTTCTTCGGCCTCGCGACCTTATCGGTTGGCATGATCGGCCTGCAGATGCTGCTCGACCGCGGCGAACGCCTGGAATGGTTCGCCTCGGCGGAAATCTGGGCCGAAGCGGCTGCCTCGGTGCTAGGATTCTATCTTTTCATCGTGCACGTCATGACGACGGATCTGCATTTTCTCAACAAGGCGCTGTTCAGGGATCGTAACTTCATTCTTTCGGCGATCATGTTTTTTGCCGTCGGCTTCGTCCTGCTGCCAACCTTGGCATTGACCTCGCCGATGCTGGAGGAATTGCTCGATTATCCCGTTGATACCACCGGCTACATGACCCTTGCACGCGGTGTCACGCTCGTGGGGGCGGTGGCGCTGATGGGCTTCGCTCCGGCACGAATCGACAACCGTCTGTTCATATTCGGCGGCATGGTGGCGGTGATCTATGCGAATTCGCTGATGCTCGGCTATTCACCGGCGATGGATCGGCGGCTGGTGATTGCAGCGACCCTGCTGCAGGGAACCGGTCTCGGCGTGTTGCTTCCGTCGCTCGGCAAGGTGGCGTTCAGCGCGCTCGATCCGAAATTCCGCCCCGAAGGCACGTCCTTGTTGATCCTGTTGCGCGTCTATGGAAGCACGATCGGCATTGCCGTGGTCCAGATGTTCTTCTACAGCAACACCCAGGCCATGCACCTGGCGCTCGCCAAGAACCTCACACCCTTCCGCACCGCCGCGCATGTCACGGGCTCGATGGCCAAGCCCAGCCTCGCCGCGCTCAACGGCATGATCACCCAACAGGCGGCCGTCGTCGCAGTGATCGACCAGTTCAAGATCCTGATGCTCGCGATGCTGATCGTGAGCCCGCTTGTATTTTTTCTCCATAAGCCGCGGCCGACCACCTAACGCCTGTGGAGTTGTGAAATGACGTCGCAAAGGAAAACAAACATGACAACATCCGATACGCTTCGCGATACGAAGATTCATACGACCCATGGATCAGGCGAGATCCCCGCTGCCGGGTTTGGCACGCTCATTCCGGACCCTCTCGCAACCAAACAGGCGACCAGGGCGGCACTGGAAGCGGGATTTCGACATCTCGATTGTGCGGAACGCTACCGCAATGAAGCCGCGGTGGGCGAAGCGATTCAGGAAGCGTTCAAGGCGGGAACGCTTCAGCGCGAGGATCTGTTCGTCACCACGA
>NZ_JAQGJD010000067.1 GCF_028290785.1 Tardiphaga sp.
TGTAGTTCAGCCGCCGCCGCGTCACCGACGCCGGGCGCGTAGCGACGGACAGCCCGGGGCGCCATTCGGTCGCGGGCCGGATCGGCCGCGGCGCAAACCCGCCGCCGCAATTCGGGCAGACGTTGAAGAGTTTGCCTTCGACGCAGTCCGCGCAAAACGTGCATTCAAACGTGCAGATCCGCGCCTCGGTGGAATCGGGCGGCAGATCGCGATCGCAATATTCGCAGTTCGGTCGGAGTTCGAGGGCCACGATCATCTCCTGATCGACGTTCGGAAAGACCTCGCAATCGAGTCGTGCGGGACTGGTGAGTTTATTGTATCGACCGCCAAAGCTGTGACAATGCGCGACGGATCTTGCGATCAACCGCGCCGGCCGTAAGTCCGCAGGTGGTCAGCGTCCTCGGATCCACGGCTGTCACCCATTGCGGGCGGTTCGGTGGGTTACGGCGCAAGAGCGCCTAACCCACCCTACGGCTGCGGCACGCCTTTACCATCTCGGTTTGCACCCAACCGCACTGGATACCGCTGATATCACTAGAGAATTTAGCCTGACATGTCGGATGCCGGACCGACAGGCGGCGGCCGTCGTGCTATCCACGACGGTGCCGTGCCTGCCGGTTGTTGACCCATCGGAGAGCGCTATGTCCATTATCCAGTTTCCCATCGACCCCATGCGTGCGGGCACCGAGCGCAAAGCCGTGGCCACCGAGTATCGGCTCAAGGCCGCCGCGCTCGGCCGCCAGATCGCGGGGGAGAATGACCCCACGCAGGCGCAGGCCTATCTGATGAATGCGCTGTCGATGCTGCAGCTGGCGGAAAACGAAGAGTGGCTGGCGAAGGGCGAGTGACGGGCGAAGCAGTCGGGTAGGGCGCGGTGCACCCGGCGGGCTGCCGT
Source organism: Tardiphaga sp. (assembly GCF_028290785.1). Classification (GTDB taxonomy): domain Bacteria; phylum Pseudomonadota; class Alphaproteobacteria; order Rhizobiales; family Xanthobacteraceae; genus Tardiphaga. The sequence goes on from NZ_JAQGJD010000067.1 coordinate 896, forward strand.
GCGCGGGGCTGCCCCCACCCGACCGCGCTGCGCGCGGCCACCCTCCCCACCTTGCACGAGGGAAGAAAGGGCCGCGGCTGCGTCCGGGACAAGTGGGACGGCGTCAATCGTCGAAGCCGACTTTCCGGATCAGTGCGATCGCCGCCGGCTGGCCGGCGGCGATGCGGTCGATCGGCAGCGGATCGATCGCGAACGATCCCATGGCGGCCACAAGCGGCGCGCGCGCGGCGTCGATCGCGACCGGATATTCCAGTTCGGCGGCGGCATAGAGCGTCTGTGCCGCCGGCGTCAGCAGGAATTCGAGAAATTTCAGCGCGGCATCGCGATGCGGCGCGTGTTTCGCGAGCGCGGCGCCGGTGACATTCACATGGGCGCCACCGCTTGCGAAGGTGGTCGGCACGGTCTTCACCTGCTGCGCCCATGCCGTCTATTCCGGGCCCTCGCGGCCGTCCAGCAATTGCGCCAGCGCCACGGTGTTGGCGATGCCGATGTCGCAAGTGCCCTGTGCGATCTCACGGATCGCGTCGTTGTCCTTGCCGTCGGGCCGGTGCGCCAGATTGGCCTTCAGGCCCCGCAGCCAGGCTTCCGTCGCGGCCTCGCCATGGTGCAGGAGATAGGCCGAGACCAGCGCCACATTGTTCTGGTGCAGCGGCGAGCGCATGCATAGCCGGCCGCGCCAGCGGATATCGGCGAGGTCCTCGTAGCGGATCGCGGCAAAGGCGGCGTCGGCGCGGACGACCACCACGCGCGGCCGCACCGACAGCGCGATCCACGACGCGCCGCGCAAGGCGGAAGGCAGCGCCTGGTCGAGCACCTCGGATGCGATCGGCTGGGTGAGATCGTGGGCCGCGAATTGTGCGGTCTTGTCGAGGCCGATGGTCATCAGCACGTCGGCGGGGGAGGCGTCGCCCTCCGCCGTCATGCGCTTCACCAGACTGTCGGCGATGTAGGTCGGCCTGACGGCGATCCCGGTCGCCGCGGTGAACGCGGCGATCACCGGCTCGACCAGCGGCGTCTCGCGGGTCGAGTAGAGCGCGATCTCGTCGGCATGGCTGGCCACTGCGAAGAAGGAAGACGACAACGACGCAAGCGCCAGCCCGAAAGCCCAGCCTTTGCGTCGTCGCGGTGTTCGCATCACTGGCCTCAGAACTTCACTGTCGCCGCCAGCGAAAATCGTCGGGCGTCGCCAATCGCCACGTTCAGATTGTTGACCGCCGAGGGATAGTAGACGTTGTTGAACAGGTTCTTGACGTTGATCTGATAGATCACGGGCAGGTTCTGATACTTCGTCTCGTAGGTCGCGAACGTATCGGCGACCACGTAGGATGGCAGCACGAAGGTGTTGAGGGCGTCGCCAGGACGATCGCCGGCATAATGCCCGCCGGCACCGACTCGCAAGCGACCCGGCAGCGTGGTGCCGAAGTCATAGACGAGATACAGCGACGCCGTATTCAGCGCGACGTTCTGAAGCTGCTTGCCGAGGTAGACGGGGTCTTCCGTCACCCGCGCGTCGGTATAGCCGTAGCTGCCGATCATGCTCCAATTGTCGGACAGCCTGCCGGTCACGTCGAGCTCCACGCCGCGCGAGCGCACCTTGCCGGCAGCGGTCGCTTCCGTGATTCCGGTTGTGTTGTTCAACTGGGCGACAAGAACGTTCTTCTTTTCGATGTCATAGAAGGCAAGCGTGCCGGATATCCGCTTGTTGTCGTATTTCAGGCCGGTCTCCCATTGCGTGCCTTCCTCAGGCTGCACGCCTCCCGTGATGACGTAATCGGGGTTGGTGGAGGAGAAGTTGGCGATCGTCGCCGTCGGCTTCAATGACTGCGTGTAGCTGACATAGGTCGAAAGTTCGTCGGTGATCTTGTAGATCACGCCGCCAAGCGGCAGCACCTTGTTGCCGCTAAGGTTGGTGTTGGTGTCGAACGGGCGGCCCTTGCCCGCGAGTTGGGCGTAATCGATGTAGCGCACGCCGCCGACGACAGCGAGCTGGTTGGTGAGGTGCAGCGTGTCCTGGAAGAACATGCCCTGGGTCGAGAGCTTGTCGGTCTGTTCGCTGTCGGCGGCCGAAATAGTCGTGCCCGGCCGCATCGTGCCATACACCGGATTGTAGACATTGAACGTCCCGACCGTCTGCCGCTCGAGGTCCTTGCGGTAGATCACGCGATACTGGGCGTCGCCGCCGAACACTACGTCATTCTTCAGACTGCCGAGCCAGAAGCTGCCCTGGACATAGGCGGTGCCATAGCTGTCGGAGGTCAGCGCGCCATAGGTACCGTCATTGCTTCGTGTCGTGACGCCGGTGACGGGGTTGACCGCCGTGTTGCGCAACTGGGCGGCATTGTAGGTCTCGACGTTGTAGCTGTAGCCCGCATAGATCTTCCAGTTCTCGTTGATCTTCTGGTCGACCGATATCTGGGTGAGGTCGGAGGAACCCCACATGCTGTTGAAGGGTTCGTCAATGCGGCGCGTCGCCGGAATGGCGAGCGGCTTCATGGTGCGGGTGTCGAGCGCGGTGCCGCGATCGAACGGCGAATAGAAATCACGGTGCTCGTAGTTGAACTGAACCGTGGTCGTGTCGCCATACCACGCCAGCGATGGCGCGTAGAGCGTCTCCTTGCGCGTCCCGAAATTGCGCCAGTAATCCTCGTTGATACCGTAGCCGGTGAAGCGATAGGCGAGGCCGTCCTTGCCGATCGGACCGGTGATATCGACGGTCGCATTGGCGCCGCTGCGTGAACCGTAGGTCGCGCCTTCCAGCGTGACTTCGCCGCGCTGAACCAGTTCAGGCCGTTTGCTGATGGTGTTGACGATGCCGCCGGGATCGATGATGCCGTAGAGCAGCGAGGCCGGGCCCTTCAGCACCTCGACGCTCTCGACAGCGGCGGTAAGTGCGCGGCCCTGCACCAGCGGCATGCCGTTGCGCATGATCGAGCCATCGCGGTTGTCGCCGAAGCCGCGGCGCATGACGGCGTCCTGGGTGCCGGCCAGCGTGTTGGTCTGGGTGATGCCTGATATATTGACCAGCGCGTCATCGAGGTTGCGCGGCTTTTGATCTTTGATCACCTGTTCCGGCACGACATTGACGGTCTGCGAGGTGTCGAGCGCCGAGGTGGCGCCGCGCAGCGTGGTCGCGCTCGGCATCGCGCGGTAGCCGAGGATCTGCTCGTATTTCGCGGCGGCTGCAGCGACCGC
>NZ_JAQGJD010000154.1 GCF_028290785.1 Tardiphaga sp.
GTTCTCGACGAGATCGCCGAGCGGCGCCAGGAACAAGAGCCCCGCGACATAGCCGAGCTGGATCATGGTGACGATGAAGCTGCCGGCATCGACGCCGATGCCGAAGGATTCGCTGATCGAACCGACCAGCGGCTGCGCATAATAGACATTGGCGACGGTGACGCCGCAGGCCACGGCAAACGCAAAGATCAGCCAGCCGCCGGGACCGTCGTCCCGGGCGGACGTTTCAGGAGATACAGACATGGAGACTTTCGAAGGCGGGAATTTTCCAACATATGGAATATTCGCGTTGCCAGCGACAGGGCAGGGCGCGGGATACGTGCCATGCAGCGCGGATGGGGTGGGCTATGCGCGTTTCTTGGGCTTCGCCTTTTGCAGCATGTAGGACCGCAATACCGCATTCATGCGTCGCTGATAGCCATCGCCCTCGCTCTTGAAGTAGGCGAGCACGTCTTCGTCGAGGCGGATGGAGATGGCTTTCTTTTTCGCGGGGATGACGAGGACGGCGTCAGACCAGTCGATATCTTTGAATTCCGCCCAGTCAGGATCATTCGCGATCGAGGCTTCAATTTCCTCGTCGGTCAAGGCGTCGAACCGCGCCCAGTCAGTTTTCCCCTTGCGTCGATCGCCCCATCGACGCGTCACGATATGCTCTTTCTTCATTTGGTCTTGGATGGCGCGCAGAGATGATCCTGATCAATTCGCTTCGGCGTGTGAAAATTACCGAGATCATACGATCATTTGATTTCCCAATGGCGATCCATCGCTCCTCTTTGTTGCGGGGCGAACGCCAAACAAGGATCGGTCCATAAAAGACCTCGCTCGCCTCTTCGAAATCTATGCCGTGTTTAGCTACATTCGCGTTGCTCTTGGCATCATCCCATTCAAACCCGTTGGGTGAGAGATTTTCCAAGTTAGTATCGCTGTCGGTCGCCGTCCGCGTTCCATCCAGAAGAAACTGCAATCTTCATTGCCTTTCTCCCGAGGTGCGGTGAGCCATTAGCTCTGTGTTTGTATATACAATCGTATTTCATTTTAGTCAAGCATGTGTGCGGCTCAAATCCTCTGCCGCTCCAGCCGCACATCCACTTCGCGTTCCACATAACTCCACTCTTCCGTCCCGCGCAGTGTCGCCACCAGCTCCTCGAAGGCTTGCGCATGCTCCGGGGCGAATTCGAACCAGGTCAGGAAGTCGAACGGCTCGCCGAGGTCGCGGGCGTGGTAGAGCTGCCTCGCGATCGCTGGCATGTATTTCAGGCTGTCGGCGATATGGCGCGACTTGTCCTCGAAGATGCGGCGACGTTCTTCCTGCGTCAGATCCCACCACGCCGCGGATTTCCGGATCGGGATCAGCGCCGCCATGGTCGCCTCGGGCCGGCCGAGCCCGGCCTGCACGGCGACCAGCGCGGTCTTCTCGCTGCGCTCGACATAGCGCACATGGCTGGCGACGCCGGCCAGCCGCCACGAGGTCGGCGACGGCAGCAGCGGCAGCGAGATCGCCGCCGCGTGGGTCACCGACAGCGATGGCACAAGCGGCAGCGTCTCGCCGGTCACCGGCGACAGCGAACTCACCTGCCACGCGCCACTGTTGCCGCCCCGGAACGTTGTGAACATCATTGAAACAGAGCGTGGAACCCGACTGAATTCAAGCAATTTGAACGCTCGTCATTCCGGGGCGGGAGCGGCGACAGCCGCGAGCGAACCCGGAATCCCGAGATGTTCATCACTTCGGGATTCTGGGGTCGCGTTCCGCCGCCTCGCGGCGCCGCGCCCGCCCCGGAATGACACGGCGATGCCTGTGAATAACGGGCGCAACCTGGCATCCCTCGTTTTCGCGCGCGCAAAACCTATATCGATGGTCGGCTGGGCCGGGTCACGCGACTCGGGACTCCCATGCCCGACTCACAGCATAAACACCCATGCGCTTCACGCCCCAATTCCTCGATGATCTGCGCGCCCGGCTTCCCGTCTCGGAGGTTGTGAGCAAGCGCGTCAAGCTGAAGAAGGCCGGGCGGGAGTGGAAGGGGCTGTCGCCGTTCCAGCAGGAGAAGTCGCCGTCGTTTTTCGTCAATGACGAAAAGGGATTTTACCACGACTTCTCCTCGGGCAAGCACGGCGACATCATCAGCTTCGTGATGGAAACCGACGGCTGCGCGTTCCCGGAGGCCGTCGAGCGGCTGGCGCAGATGGCCGGCGTGGCGCTGCCGGCGGCGACGCCGGACGCCGCGCGCCACGAGCAGCGCCGCAAGACGCTGTATGACGTGATGGACCTCGCCGCCAAATTCTTCGCCGACAACCTGACCTCGCGGTTCGGCGCCAAGGCGCGGGGCTATCTCGCCGACCGCCAGATCTCGCCCTCGGTGCAGCTCCAGTTCAAGATGGGCTATGCGCCGGCCGAGCGCTTCGCGCTGAAGGAATATCTCGGCGCCGCCGGCATCCCCGTCGATGACATGGTCGAGGCTGGTCTGCTGATCGGCGGCGAGGACATCCCGGTGCCCTACGACCGGTTTCGCGACCGTGTCATGTTCCCGATTACCGACCTGCGCGGCCGCATCATCGCCTTCGGTGGTCGCGCGCTGGAAAAGGACGTTCCGGCCAAGTACCTGAATTCGCCGGAGACCCCGCTCTTCCACAAGGGCGACAACCTCTACAATTTCCCGATGGCCCGCACCGCCGCGCATAACGGCGCGACGCTGGTGGTGGTCGAGGGCTATGTGGACGTCATCGCTATGGTCGGCGTCGGCTTCCAGGCCACCGTGGCGCCGCTCGGCACCGCGCTGACCGAGAACCAGCTGCAACTGATCTGGAAGATGGCCGACGAGCCGATCCTGTGCTTCGACGGCGACAAGGCCGGCCAGAAGGCGGCGTGGCGCGCCGCCGAGATGGCGCTGCCGCATCTCAAGCCCGGCAAGAGTCTTCGTTTTGCGCTGCTGCCGGAAGGCCAGGATCCCGACGATCTCGCCCGCTCCGGTGGCCGCATCGCGGTCGAGGAAGTCATCGGCGCCGCCAAGTCGCTGTCCGACCTGATCTGGGCGCAGGCCACCCTCGGCGGCGACTTCGCCACCCCGGAGCGCCGCGCGGCGCTGGAGGCGCGCATCAACGAACTCGCCAATGGCATCCGCGACGACGTGGTGAAGAAATACTACCGCCAGGATCTCGCCGAGCGGCTGCGCAACACCTTCAACCCGCAAGGAAATTATGGCGCCGGCCGCGGCTTTGGCGGCGGCGGCAGTTTCCGCGGCGGGGCAGGCGGCGGAGGCTTTGGCGGCTTCGGCGGCAAGGCCGGCGGCGGTTTCGGCCGTCCCGGCGCTGCGCGCAGCTTCACCCCGGGGGCGGCGGGCCGAATCGAGCCGCGCGGGCGCTCTGCGGCCTCGGCCGGCAGCCAGACCATCAACCGCTCGCCCTACCAGGTGGTCTCGCCGCAACTGGCCAATTCCTCCATCATGCGGGGCCAGCGCAGCGCCATTTCGCGCCGCGAGGCCTTGATCGTGCAATCCCTGATCAACCACCCCTGGCTGTTGCACGACCGCCTTGAGGAAGTCGCGGCGCTGGAGCTGGCGCATCCGGAGATGCACCGGCTGCGCGCCGGGATCATCGCCGCCTTTGCGCATGAGCATCATCATGGCGACGAGGTGGAACAAAGTGAACAAATGCGTTCAGACCTCGTTAAGGCTGGATTTAGCGAACAATTGCAACATGTTGAGCGAGCCATTACGACCAAGGACGTGTGGGCGGCGCAGCCTGGGGCGGCGCGCGAGGACGTTCTTTCCACCTGGACGCAGCTGGTTGCCTTGCATCGCCAGTGGCACTCCTTACTTAGAGAACTGAAGGATGCCGAGCTGGCCCTTGGGGAAGAGGCCAGCGAGACAAATTACGGATGGTTGCGCGACGTCAAGGCGAGGCTCGCCGAAGTTGACGGTATCGAGGCCCTGATCGAGGGGTTCGGCGAATCATCCGGCCGGTTCCTGCGCAGTTCGTGACGCAGATTTGCTGCGGATGGCGCCGGCAAAAACCGCGAAAAGACTCGCCAAACCCATGGTTTGGCTGCAGAAACAGGGTTAATCCGAGCTTAACGCTCTTCAGGCTTAAGTGCGACAACCGACAAGACCAAATTCAAGGGGTGGCGAAGTTGAGCGCCACCCTTTCCGCGTCCAGCGGACAGATGATTCAAAGCGGCGGTAACGCCGCCCGCGTGATCGCGTTTCAGGAGCATTGAATGGCCACCAAGGCAAAGACGCTGCAGACCAAAGACAAGGAAAAAGACGACAAGGCTGCAGACGCCCCGGAAAAGGACTCTCCGGACGCGCCGTCGCCGTTGCTCGACCTGTCGGACGCTGCCGTCAAGAAGATGATCAAGCAGGCCAAGAAGCGCGGCTTCGTGACCTTCGATCAGCTCAACGAAGTCCTGCCGTCGGACACCACCTCGCCTGAACAGATCGAGGACATCATGTCGATGCTCTCCGATATGGGCATCAACGTGTCTGAGTCCGACGACGCTGATTCCGAGGAAGAAGAGACCAAGGAAGAGGCCGAGGAAGAGCCCGACAACGAACTCGTCGAGGTCACCCAGAAGGCCGTCACCGAGACCAAGAAGTCCGAGCCCGGCGAGCGCACCGACGATCCCGTCCGCATGTATCTGCGCGAGATGGGCACCGTCGAGCTGCTGTCGCGCGAAGGCGAAATCGCCATCGCCAAGCGCATCGAGGCCGGCCGCGAGGCGATGATCGCGGGGCTCTGCGAAAGCCCGCTGACGTTCCAGGCCATCATCATCTGGCGCGATGAACTCAACGAAGGAAAGATCTTCCTTCGCGACATCATCGATCTCGAGGCCACCTATGCCGGCCCCGACGCCAAGAACAACATGAACCCGGCGCTGATCGCGCCGCCGGTGGCCGCCGATGGCGATGCCGCCGAGGGCGCTGCTGCCGTGACGGCACCGCCGGCCGCCCCGCCGGCGCCGACCCCGTTCCGTGCCGCGCCTGCGGC
>NZ_JAQGJD010000158.1 GCF_028290785.1 Tardiphaga sp.
CGGGACTTGAGGCCGAGCGATGCGGCCGCCTCGATCTGGCCGGCCGGGATGCTGGTCAGCGCGCCGCGAAAGATTTCCGTCATGAAGGCCGCGTTGTTGGCGGTGATCGCCAGAACGCCGGCGGTCACCGGGCCCAGCCGGATGCCAAGCGAGGGAAGCGCGTAGAAAGCCAGAAAGATCTGCACCATCAGCGGCGTTCCGCGGATGAAGCTGATGTAAAGGCCGATCGCGTTGTTGATGGGCGCGATCTTGAAGGCGCGGATGACGGTCAGCAAGGTGCCGACCGACAGGGACAGCACGATGGTAATCAGGGCGACCCCGATCGTGACGCCCGACGCCCTGATGAGGGCGGGAAGCGTCGCGATCATGAATTCAAAGCTGAACTGCATGGTTTGCTTTCGCCCAAAGGGCTGAGGGCGCCTGTCTCGGGAAGCGTTTTCGGGGCGTGGCTGACCGTCTGCCCTGGTTACGCGCTACAGGGCGCCTTCCGGCAGGTAGCCCTGGTCCGGCGTTTCCATCTTGAAGCCAAACCATTTTTCCTGGAGTTCGCCCATTTTTCCGCTCTTGTTCAGGTCGGAAAAGACGGCGCTGATGAACTGCCTGAGATCGTCGTCGGCGGGACGCGTCACCCATGCAAGGTAGCTCTTCTGGTCCGTCAGCGGCCCCATCAGGTGGAAGACGCCGGGGCGTGCCTTGACCAGCACGGCAAGTGCGGGGCCGGACTGCAGAACCGCGTCGATCGAGCCGTTTGCCAGCGCGACATAGGTCTCGGGATAGGAGGTCATCAGCTTCAACTCGGAGAAGCCGGATTTTCCTTCCGCCTTCATCTTGGCATCGAAACCACGCGCAATGGGCTCGCTCGCCGACGCCATCTGCGTTCCGAGCGCCTTGCCGTTGAGATCCTGCGGCGTCTTGAGAACGTTGACGTCGGCCGCTCGTATCATCACGGTTTGAACCGATATCGCCATCGGACGCGTATAGGCGTAACGCTTGGCGCGTTCGGCATTGATGCCGACGGAGGTCGCCGCGAAATCAAACTGGCCTGCCGTCAGGCCCGGCAGGATGCCCTGGAACGGCAAATCGAGCTGTTCCAGCGTGACTTCCTTCCCCACTTTCTTCGAAAGCGCCGCGATAACCTCGGTCAACAAATCCTTGCCGTAGCCGACGATCTTTCCATCCTGCATGAATTCAAACGGCGGGTAGGAGGCCTCGGTGGCAACCGTCACCTTTCCGGTTTCGCGGATCTTGTCCATGACCGGTCCGGCAGAAGCGACAACCGGCAGACAGAGCGTGGCTACTACGATACCCGTCGCTCTCACAAATGCGGCAATGCTCATTGTTCTCTCCAGAGGATCTGTTTGTTTTACGCGCGGTTGAAATAGTTGGCCCTGACGGCGGCGCCGATCAGATTGAAGATGAAGCGGCCTGCGGCGATTACGGTGCGCCGGTTCTGGTCCCGCTCCGGAGCGATCTCGACGATGTCCATGCCGAGCACACGGCCCTTTTTGACGAGGCCGTGTATCAGCGTCAGCATCTGCGGGTAGAGCAGTCCACCGAAGGCCGGCCCCAGCACGGCCGGCATCAGCGACGGGTCCATGCCGTCGGCATCGATGGTCAGATAATAGTTGGCGCCGTCGGGAATGCGGTCGAGGATGGCCGCCATACCCTGATCGTGCACTTCGCTGGCGGGGATCAGATGGGAGCCATAGGCCAGCGCCGCCTCGTACTCCTCGGTCCGCGCGCTGCCGGATGCCCGCAATCCGATCTGGAAGATCTCGCCGATATGCGCCATCTCCGATGCGCGACGAATTGGACTGGAAAGTCCTTCGACTTCGCCGTTGATTTCCTTGCGCCAGTCGAGATGGGCGTCGATCTGAATGAGGATGACCGGCTTGCCCAGTTCTTCAAGCGCCTTGAAGATCGGAATCGGCGTGCTGTGATCGCCACCCAGAATGATCGGCATGGCGCCAGCCTTCAGGATCTTGCGCACCGCCTGCTCGGCGTTGTTCTGATGAATCCGCGGATCGGACGGATGGCCGGCGACGTTGCCGCAATCGGCCATGCGCACCGGTTGACCATTCAGAAGCGTACCGCCGATGTCGAAATCGTAGTGGTCGAGACCACGCACAATGCGGTCGGTCGCCCTGCGGATGGCGTCCGGCCCCTTCGATTGTTCGCTCGACACGGCGAACTGATCGTACGCGGCACCAAAGGGAATGCCCAGAAAAGCGATGTGGGCATCAAGGGTGTCCAGATCGTCGCAGGGTTGCGAGAACAGGAGCGTGTCGTGAACGGGGGAAGGCCTGACGGTTATCAATGGACCGGTCTCTGTCTTTGGTGAATCTCGATCGGGTGAATCTCTCGAGACCAGAGTGAGCCGGTCGGCCCTTCTTTAAAAGACATTAATTCATGACTTGATCGATGCCGCGCAACGCGGACGTGCGAACAACACAGCAACACCCGCAAGGCAAGTACCCTATAAACTGTTGATAATATTAAGCTAATGTGATTTTTCCGGAGCCGGATAGCGAGGGTCTTCGGGTGACGGCCGCACAGTCGGGATCAAATGAACATCCTATGTTGAATTTATTTCATTTTATGTGCATAGTAATTCGTCAGATTGCCTACATTTTGGACGGTATAAAGAATGCAGCATGAGCGCGAATACGATCTCGCAGATTTGGAGGCCTTCGTTACGGTCTGCGAAACCGGCAGCATGACCGACGCGGCCAAGCGCATGGCCGTCACGGAATCGGCGATTTCCCATATCGTCCGGCGGATGGAGCGCAATCTCGGCGTCACGCTGTTCGACCGAAGCGTGAGGCCGTTGAAAATGACGGTTCTCGGAAACCAGCTTTTCCAACGCGGCCAGAAATTGCTCGGCGACGCTGCCGACATCAACCACGAACTCCGCACCAAAGGACTGGTCAGGCACGCTCATCTTGGCATCGGCATCATCGAGACGCTGGGAACCTGGTTTGCCGGTCAACTGATCCAGGAGCTCGCGGCGAACGCCGCAACATGGACGATCGTCAGCGGCGGCAACAACGAACTGTGGAAACGGTTTTACGCGCGTGAGCTTTCGGCGCTGATCGTGCTCGAAGACGACGAACCACGGCCGGGCGCCGTCAAACGGCAACTCCTCAGAGAGTCCATCGTTCTTGCGACACCGCCGAAGCTGAGCCACCTGAGCCTGCAGGAGCTGGCGGCCACCGTACCGTTTGTCGGCGCGCATGCGAATTCGGGCTTCGGCAAGATGACGTCAACCTATCTTTCGCGGCTGAAAATCGACATTCCCCGGACCTGTAGCCTGGGCAGCCTGGACGGTGTTTTGATGATGGTCGCCTATGGTTTCGGCTGGGCACTGGTGCCCTCGGTGTTGCTGCTTCGCGTCACCCCGGAACGGCACCAGGTCTCGATCCGGTCGTTGAGCGCGCCCGCGATGACGCGTCGTGTCAGTCTGGCGACGAGAGAACACGAACTCGGTGCGCTGCCGGATCTGATCGAAGCCAACGCCAGACGCGTGTTCGTCAGTCAGATCGAGCGCACCAACCGGGATCATCCCGAGCTTGGTGGAAAATTGCTGTTCGAAATCGACAATTGACCTCCTGGCTTTTGCCCTTCGTGGTTATCGCGCGCGCTCGTCGATCGCTGGCGTTCGACCGGACGACAAAGTACAAGCCATCGCTTGCCCGTTGCGGGCGGCTCGCTTCTAGGCGCTGGTTTTTTCCAGCCTCTCCGCCGCGCGGCTCATCGCCTCGCGGCGGCCTGGGCGAGCCGCCATCCGGGCTCTGACAGCGGCGACCACTGCCGCCGGCGCGGTGTCCGGCGATCCCGCGTCGAACGGCGCCGCCGGGTTGTAGTCAATGCCCAACTGGATCGCCTCGGCGGTCGGCCGGTCGGTCAGCATCGCCGCCAGCGTCAGCCCGAAATCGATCCCCGCGGTGACGCCGCCGCCGGTGACGCGGTTGCGATCGATGCAGACCCGCGTCTTCGTGGGGATGGCACCGAATTCAGCCAGGTAATCCGTCGCC
>NZ_JAQGJD010000186.1 GCF_028290785.1 Tardiphaga sp.
CTCGTCTGCCTTCTGCCGCACGGCTATGAGGGCCAGGGGCCGGAACACTCCTCGGCACGCCTCGAGCGCTATCTCCAGCTCTGCGCCGAAGACAACATGCAGGTCGCCAACGTCACGACGCCCGCGAACTACTTCCACATCCTGCGCCGGCAGATGAAGCGCGACTTCCGCAAGCCGCTGATCCTGATGACGCCGAAGTCGCTGCTGCGCCACAAGCGCGCGGTCTCGACCCTCGACGAACTCGGCACCGGCTCCACCTTCCACCGCATCCTGTTCGACGATGCGGAGAAGCTGCCGGACGAGAAGATCAAGCTGGTGCCCGACGCCAAGATCCGTCGCGTCGTGCTGTGTTCCGGCAAGGTCTATTACGACCTCTACGAGGAGCGCGAGAAGCGCGGCGTCGATGACATCTACCTGCTGCGCATCGAGCAGCTGTACCCGGTGCCGCTGAAGGCGCTGGTGCAGGAGCTCGGCCGCTTCAAGGGCGCCGAGATCGTCTGGTGCCAGGAAGAACCCCGCAACATGGGCGCGTGGCACTTCATCGAGCCCTATCTCGAATGGGTGCTGAACCAGATCAACGCCACTCACAAGCGCCCGCGTTACGCCGGACGTGCGGCGTCGGCGGCCACCGCCACAGGCTTGATGTCCAAGCATCTCGCCCAGCTCAAAGCCTTCCTCGACGAGGCGCTGAGCTAAACCCCGTCACCGTCACAATGCCCCGCCTGCGCGGGGCATTGGCGCACCCACATCTCTTCCAGCTTTGATATCAGGCGCGGATGGCCGGACGGGCCACCGAGCCGCAAGAGGAAATAGACCATGACTGAAATTCGCGTTCCCACGCTCGGCGAGTCCGTGACCGAAGCCACCATCGGCAAATGGTTCAAGAAGGCCGGCGATTCGGTGGCTGTCGACGAGCCCCTGGTTGAACTCGAGACCGACAAGGTCACCATCGAAGTGCCGGCGCCGTCCGCCGGCGTACTCGGCGAGATCATCGCCAAGGATGGCGAGACCGTCGCGGTCGGCGCGCTGCTCGGCCAGATCACCGATGGTGCCGCCGGCGCGAAGGCTGCACCCGCCGCTGCCCCGGCCAAGGCCGCGGCGCCAGCGCCCGCCGCGGCTCCGGCTGCCGCGGCACCCGCTCCGACCCAGAAGAGCGCGCCGGTCGATGCGCCGCTGGCGCCTTCGGTGCGCAAGATTTCCGCCGAGAGCGGCGTCGATGCCGCCACCGTGCCGGGCTCCGGCAAGGATGGCCGCGTCACCAAGGGCGACATGCTGGCCGCGATCGAGAAGGCGGCTTCCGCGCCGACCCCGGTCAACCAGCCAGCCGCCGCCGTGCAGGTCCGCGCGCCGTCGCCGGCCGATGACGCCGCCCGCGAAGAGCGCGTCAAGATGACCCGGCTGCGCCAGACCATCGCGCGCCGCCTCAAGGACGTGCAGAACACCGCCGCCATGCTGACGACCTTCAACGAGGTCGATATGAGCCACATCATGGCGCTGCGCAGCCAGTACAAGGACGTGTTCGAGAAGAAGCACGGCGCCAAGCTCGGCTTCATGGGCTTCTTCACCAAGGCCTGCGTGCAGGCGCTGAAGGATATCCCGGCCGCCAATGCCGAGATCGACGGCACCGACCTGATCTACAAGAATTACTATCATGTCGGCGTCGCCGTCGGCACCGACAAGGGTCTCGTCGTGCCGGTGGTTCGCGACTGCGACCGCAAGTCGATTTCGGACATCGAGAAGGGCATCGCCGATTTCGGCCGCCGCGCCCGCGATGGCCAGCTCAAGATCGACGAAATGCAGGGCGGTACCTTCACCATCACCAATGGCGGCATCTACGGCTCGCTGATGTCCACACCGATCCTGAATGCGCCGCAGTCGGCGATCCTCGGCATGCACAAGATCCAGGAGCGCCCGGTCGTGGTCGCCGGCAAGATCGAAATCCGCCCGATGATGTATCTGGCGCTGTCCTACGATCACCGCGTCATCGACGGCAAGGAAGCCGTGACGTTCCTGGTCCGCGTCAAGGAAAGCCTGGAAGATCCGGCCCGCCTGGTGCTGGACCTCTGATCAATCACACGCTGTCATGGCCGGGCAAGAGCGCAGAGCGCGTCTTTGCTCTAATGTCCCGGTCATCCACGTTTGCTGCATCCGCAGATTTGGACGTGGATGCCCGGGACAGGTGCGGGCATGACGGAGCTAACCGAAAGTTCGGAGCGTTTGCATGGGTGCTGACACAAATAAGGTCGTGATCATCACCGGGGGCAGCCGCGGCATTGGCCGGGCGGCGGCGCTTAAGGCTGCCGCGGCCGGCTTCAAAGTCGTCGTCGGCTATGCCAGCAACGAGGCGGCCGCCAACGAAGTCATCGCTGCTATCGAAGCGACCAACGGCAAAGCGATCGCTGTCAAATGCGACGTCGGCGTGGAAGCCGACATCCTCGCTTTGTTCAAGGCGGCCGACGAATTCGGCCCGCTCGGTGCGCTGGTCAACAATGCCGGCATTGTCGGTCCCTCTATCCGCGTCGAGGATATGACCGCCGAGCGCATCACCAAAATGCTCGCCGTCAACGTCACCGGCAGCTTTCTGTGCGCGCGCGAGGCGGTGAAGCGGATGTCCACGAAACACGGTGGCCGGGGCGGCGTGATCGTCAATCTGTCGTCGGTCGCAGCGAGACTCGGCGCGCCCAACACCTATGTCGACTACGCCGCCTCGAAAGGCGCGATCGATTCCTTCACGACCGGCCTCGCGCTCGAAGTCGCCAATGAAGGCATTCGCGTTGTCGGCATCCGGCCCGGCCTGATCGATACCGATATTCACGCGTCGGGCGGCGAGCCGGATCGCGCGCATCGCCTTGCTCCCAACGTTCCGATGAAGCGCGTCGGCACTGCGGATGAAATCGCCAACGCCATCGTCTGGCTTCTGTCGGACGAAGCGTCCTACGTCACCGCCTCCATTCTCGACGTGTCGGGTGGCCGCTAGCGCCACGACACCCCATATCTACAGAAAATACAGGAACTTCTCATGGCCTCCTACGATCTCATTGTTATCGGCACCGGTCCCGGCGGCTATGTCTGCGCGATTCGCGCGGCGCAGCTAGGCATGAGGGTGGCGGTCGTCGAAAAGAACGCCACCCTCGGCGGCACCTGCCTCAACGTCGGCTGCATGCCGTCGAAGGCGCTGCTCTACGCTTCCGAACTGTATGAGGAAGCCGGGCACTCGTTCGCCAAGATGGGCATCAAGGTCTCGGCGCCGGCGCTCGACATGCCGCAGATGATGACCTTCAAGCAGCAGGGCATCGACGGCAACGTCAAGGGCGTCGACTTCCTGATGAAGAAGAACAAGATCGATGTCGTGATGGGGCTCGGCAAGGTGCTCGGCACCGGCAAGGTCGAGGTCAAGGCGGCCGACGGCAAGACCCAGGTGCTGGAAACGAAGAACATCGTCATCGCTACCGGCTCCGATGTCACCAAACTCAAGGGCATCGAGATCGACGAGAAGCGCGTGGTGTCCTCGACCGGCGCGCTGTCGCTCGACAAGGTGCCGGAAAAGATGATCGTGGTCGGCGCCGGCGTGATCGGCCTCGAGCTCGGCTCGGTGTGGCGCCGTCTCGGCGCCGAAGTCACGGTGGTTGAATTCCTCGATCGCATCCTGCCGGGCATGGACGGCGAAGTCGCGAAGTCGTTCCAGCGCATCCTCGAGAAGCAGGGCATGACCTTCAAGCTCGGCTCCAAGGTGACCGGCGTCGATTCGTCCGGCAAGCGCCTGAAGGCGCAGGTCGAGCCCGCCGCCGGCGGCGCCGCTGAAGCCATCGAAGCGGATGTGATCCTGGTGGCGATCGGCCGCGTGCCCTACACCGAGGCGCTCGGCCTCAAGGACGCCGGCGTCGCGCTCGACGAACGCAACCGCGTTAAAATCGACAAGCACTTTGCCACCAATGTCAGCGGCATCTACGCCATCGGCGACGTCGTCGCGGGGCCGATGCTGGCGCACAAGGCCGAGGACGAAGGCGTCGCCTGCGCCGAAATCCTCGCCGGCCAGGCCGGTCATGTGAATTACGACGTGATCCCCAGCGTGGTCTACACCACGCCGGAGGTCGCCACGGTCGGCAAGACCGAGGAAGAGCTGAAGGCGGCTGGCGTCGCTTACACCGTCGGTAAGTTCCCGTTCACCGCCAATGGCCGTTCCAAGGTCAACCAGACCACCGATGGCTTCGTGAAGATTCTCGCAGATGCGAAGACCGACCGCGTGCTCGGCGTTCACATCATCGGCCGCGAAGCCGGCGAGATGATCCATGAATGCTGCGTGCTGATGGAATTCGGTGGTTCCGCCGAGGATCTGGCGCGCACCTGCCACGCCCATCCGACCCGCTCCGAAGCGGTCAAGGAAGCGGCGTTTGCGGTTGCCAAGCGCGCTATCCATATGTGAGTGGCGCCCGGCGCTTCCGCCGGGCGGGGGCAAGTCGTCATGATGCGTCGCCTGTTGCAGCCGCTCTGGATCCTGCTCGCTTTGATTTTTTTGATCGAGGCGTGGTTCTGGGATCATCTCGAACCGGTCGTCGCCCGCATCGTGGCGATGATCCCGCTACGCGCGTTCAAGGCCTGGCTGGCCGCGCGCGTCGCGCAGTTGTCGCCGATGATGACGCTGCTGGTTTTTCTCGCGCCGGTGGTGCTGCTGTTTCCGGTGAAGCTCGTCGAGGTCTGGCTGCTCGCCAACCAGTACTGGATCAGCGCCGTGGTGCTGATCGTGGCAATGAAATTCCTCGGCGTCGGCATCGCCGCCTTTATCTTTGACGTCACCCGGCCAAAACTGCTGCAGATGCCGTGGTTCGTCCGCGTCTACGAGTGGGTGCTCGATATCCGCCGCCGCGCCAGCGAGATCGTCGCGCCGGTGATGGAACGCATCAAGGCGATGGTGGCGCGGATTCGCGGCGGCTCGTCGTCGCGCTGGATGCGCATCGTCCAGCGCCTGCGCAGCCGCGCCTTTGCCCGCAAGGTTTGATGGAGATCGTCTTGGCCGAGTTGTCGCGCGTCAAAACCCCGCTGCTCGATATGGCTTACGAACACTCCGGTCCGGACAGCGGTGTGCCCGTCATCCTGCTGCACGGCTTTCCCTATGATATCCGCGGCTATGACGACGCCGTCGCGCGGATCAATGCCGCGGGCTTCCACACCATCGTGCCGTATCTGCGCGGCTATGGCCCGACCCGTTTCCTGGACGACCGCACATTGCGCTCCGGCCAGCAGGCCGCGCTCGGCCAGGACCTGCGCGAGCTGATGGATGCGCTGCGCATCGATAAAGCGGTGCTCGCGGGCTACGACTGGGGCGGGCGTGCCGCCTGTGTCGTGTCCGCTTTATGGCCGGAGCGCGTGCACGGCCTGGTTAGTTGCACCGGCTACAATATCCAGGACATCCCGAATTCAAGCCGGCCCGCCGACCCCGTGCAGGAAGCGCGGATGTGGTACGTCTGGTACTTCCACACCGAACGCGGCCGCAACGGCCTGACGCAGAACCGCGCGGCCTTGGCGAAACTGTTGTGGAAGATGTGGTCGCCGTCATGGGCGTTCGATGACGACGCCTTCAATCGCACGGCGCCAGCCTTTGACAACGACGACTTCGTCGATGTCGTGATCCACTCCTACATGTACCGCACGGGCGGCGTGGCTGGCGATGAGCGCTATGCCGCCATCGAAGCGCAACTCGCGGCGCAGCCGGCCATCGATGTGCCGACCATCGTGCTGCACGGCGCCGACGACAATATCACGCCGGTCGGCAACTCGGAAAATCACGGCCGTCATTTTACTTCAGATTACGAGCGCCGCGTGCTGGCCGGCATCGGCCACAACGTTCCGCAGGAAGCGCCAGAGGAATTTGCCAAAGCGGTGATAGAGTTGTGCAGCCGTAGGGTGGGTTAGGCGCCCTTGCGCCGTAACCCACCGACGTCGCCCATAGTCCGGAAAATTGGTGGGTTACGCGCTTTGCCCTAACCCACCCTACGGCACCAGCGCCGTACTCACATCAAATGCACGGCGTGCGGCGCGAACAGGCCGATCAGGGTGAAGGCGATGCCGGCGATCGCAAGGAAGCCGGAGACATAGGCCAGTGCAATCATCCCGGTGATGATGGTCGCCGACGCCAGCACGATGCCAATCTGGAAGGCGGCGGAGGCCACTTCGTAGTGGTGATAGCGCGCCATCGCGAGGTCGCGATCGTGCTCGGCATGCTTAGCGCGCTCGGCGAGCTGTTCGGAGCCTTCGCCGGTTTCCGGCTCGGAGCGGTAGCGGTCCGCGGTCTTCTTCCAGTCGTCGATCTGCTTCGTCAGCGCCGCCTTGGCGGCATCGTCACCCATCTGACCGAGGCTGAGCCGGGCCTGGTCCGAAGTCGCCTGCACCACGGTGCGGCGGATGCTCTTGGCCTGGAAGAACGCCCACAGGTTGGATGCCTCGACGTTCTTGCTGATCGATTCGGTCTGCGCGCCCTTGCCGAGCGTCTCCGACAACGCCAGGAACAACGCGATCACCGCAATCAGCAGCGCGATCTTCTTGTTGGACCCCGACGCATGCTCGGCGTGTTCGGCGTGCTCCATGCTTTCATGCGCGCTCATCGACCTAATCTCCCTGCTGACAATTTTGGAGCATTGGCCGATAGGCCTGCTCCATGCAAGGGCAATGTCTGCGACGAAACGATGACGAAACGACCGCGCTACGCCCGCGGATGTGCAGTCTTGTAGACCTCGAACAGCCGCTCGGTATCGATGCCGGTATAGATCTGGGTGGTCGATAGCGAGGCGTGGCCGAGCAGTTCCTGGATCGCGCGCAGGTCGCCGCCGCGGGTCAGGAGATGGGTGGCGAAGGAATGCCGCAACGCATGCGGGGTGGCGCTGTCGGGCAGGCCGAGCGCGCCGCGCAGCCGTTCCATGGTGAGCTGGATGATGCGCGGCGAGAGCGGCCCGCCGCGAGCGCCGACGAACATCGGGCCGTCGGGCGGCAGCGGGTGCGGGCACATCGCGGCATAGTCTGCGATCAAGGCCAGCACGTTCTGCAGCACCGGCACCATGCGGGTCTTGTTGCCCTTGCCGTTGACGATCAGCACGTCGCCGGCACCGGGCGCAGGCACCTCGCGGCGCTTCAGCCCGAGCGCCTCGGAGATGCGCAGGCCGGAGCCGTACAGCAGCGCCATCACCGCGGCGTCGCGTGCCCATATCCACGGATCGCGATTCTCGCCGGCGCGTTCGTCGGCGTCGGTCAGGCGTTTGGCGGAGACCATCTGGATCGGCTTCGGCAGGCTCTTGCCGATCTTTGGCGCCCGAATGCCGGAGAGGGCGCCGACATTGCCGTGGCCCTCGCGCTCCAGGAAGCGGCCGAACGAACGCAGCCCGGCGAGCGCCCGCATCAAGGAGCGGCCGCCGATATCGTCGGCGCGGCGCGACGCCATGAAGGCGCGGACATCGCTGGCTTCAAGCTTCGCAAAGCGGGGGATCGACACCCGTGCGCCCCAGTGTTCGGCGAGGAATGTCAGGAACTGGCGCACGTCGCGCGAATAGGCCTCCGACGTCTTCGGCGACAGCCGGCGCTCGGCGCGCAGATGCGACAGCCATCGCGTCATCTGCAGCGAAACGTCTTCCGCCGCGCAGGGCAGGTCGATCGGGGCGGGTGGTTTGGCGACGGTCGGTCTGGCCATGAGGTGCCTTCCAGCGCGCGGCGCGCGAACAGGGCCACACTATCACACCCGGGCGTTTCGCATTGGTGAACCCGCTCGGACATGGATGATCGGTCCGCGGCCTCTCCCCGAGTCGTCCCCGCGAACGCGGGGATCCATAGCCTCCGTCCTCTCAATCAGGGCAAAGGTGGCGGCGACTGAGTCAATGCCGAAACGACCGAGGGTATGGGTCCCCGCGTACGCGGGGACGACCCGGAGTTCGCGGCTTCTAATTAGGACAATCAGTCCCTAAGTTAGCCCCACCTCCCGCAGAGCCGATCTTCCATGGACCATCCCGCGCGCGCCGATTCGCTGTTTCCGCCCCAGTCGTCGGGCGTGGTCGATGTGCTGGTGCCCGTCGCGCTGGACCGGGCCTATTCCTACAAGGTGCCTCGCGGCCTCGATCTGAAGCCCGGCGACGTCGTCACCGTGCCGCTTGGCGCCCGCGACGTGATCGGCGTGGTCTGGGCCGAGAATCCGAATCCGGATCCGCGGCTGCATAACCGCCTCAAGGAGGTCGGCGAGAAGCTCGACGTCCCCGCGCTGAAGCAGGAGCTGCGCACGCTTGTCGACTGGGTCGCCAATTACACCCTGTCGGCACGGGGCATGGTGATGAAGATGACGCTGCGGATGGGCGAGCATCTCGGCCCGGAGCGCGTGCGGCTGGGCGTGCGCCTGATCGGCGACGTGCCGAAGCGAATGACGCCGGCGCGCGGCCGGCTGATTGAGATCCTCTCCGACCGTCTGCTGCACGGCAAATCCGACGCCGCGAAACAGGCTGGCGTCAGCGCCGGTGTGATCGATGGGCTGGTGGATGAAGGCACGCTGGTCGTCGAGCCGATGGCCCGGGCGCTCCCGGCGGCGGCGCCGGATCCGTCGTTCTGCGAGCCGGATTTTTCGCCGGACCAGCGCAGCGCCGCCGATGCGATGCGGACCTTTGCCGCCAAAGGCGATTTCCACGTTGCCCTGATCGACGGCGTCACTGGCTCCGGCAAGACCGAGGTGTATTTCGAGGCCGTCGCCGAAACCGTGCGGCGCGGCGAGCAGACGCTGATCCTGATGCCGGAGATCGCGCTGACCGGACAATTTCTGGATCGCTTCGCCTTGCGCTTCGGCGTTCGGCCGCTGGAATGGCATTCGGAGATGACGCCGCGCAGCCGTGCCCGAAACTGGGCTTCCATCGCCTCGGGCGAAGCCCATGTGGTGGTCGGCGCGCGCTCGGCGCTGTTTCTGCCCTATTCCAAACTCGGCCTGATCATCGTCGATGAGGAGCACGATCAGGCCTACAAGCAGGCCGAAGGCGTGCACTACCATGCCCGCGACATGGCGGTGGTGCGGGCCTCGATCGCGAAAATTCCCATCGTGCTGGCGTCGGCCACGCCATCGGTAGAGACCGAGGTCAACGCCCGCAAGGGCCGCTACCAGCGCATCGTGCTGCCGTCGCGGTTCGGCGGCCAGCACATGCCGCATATCGAAGCCATCGACCTGCGCCGCGAAGGCCCGATGCGCGGTCACTTCATTGCACCAAGGCTTGCCGAAGCCGTGCAGATCGCCATCGATCGCAAGGAACAGGCGCTGCTGTTCCTCAACCGCCGCGGCTATGCGCCGTTGACGCTGTGCCGGTCCTGCGGCCATCGCTTTTCCTGCAACATCTGCGACGCCTGGCTGGTGGATCACCGGTTTCGCCAGCGGCTTGTCTGCCATCACTGCGGCTTCTCGACGCCGCGCCCGCATCTCTGCCCGCATTGCGGCGCCGAGGAATCCCTGGCGGCCATCGGCCCCGGCGTCGAGCGCTTGCAGGAAGAAGCGCAAAAGCTGTTTCCCGATGCCCGCACCATGGTGCTGTCGAGCGACCTGATCACCTCGATCGACGCCATGCGCGCCGAACTCACCGAGATCGCCGAAGGCCGCGTCGATATCATCATCGGCACCCAGCTCGTCGCCAAGGGCCACAACTTTCCGCGGCTCAATCTGGTCGGCGTGATCGACGCCGATCTCGGGTTGGGCAATGGCGATCCGCGCGCCGCCGAGCGCACGTTCCAGCAGCTCAACCAGGTGATCGGCCGCGCCGGCCGCGAACAGGGCCGCGGTCTTGGTTATCTACAGACGCACCAGCCCGAGCATCCGGTGATGAAGGCGCTGATCGCTGCCGACCGCGAGGCATTCTACGGCGCCGAGATCGAGGCCCGCGAACGCGCCGGCTATCCGCCGTTCGGAAGGCTGGCCAGCCTGATCATCTCGGCCGGCGATCGCCCGACCGCGGAGGGTTTCGCGCGAAAACTCGCCAGCGTGGCGCCGATCGACGAGCGCATCCAGGTGCTTGGCCCCGCCGAGGCGCCGCTCGCGGTAATCAAGGGCCGCTACCGGTTTCGCATCCTGGTGAAGTCGGCGCGCAACGTCGACATGTCCGGCTACCTCCGCGACTGGCTGGCACACGCGCCAAAGACCACGGGCAATCTGAAGCTCCAGGTCGATGTCGATCCGCAGAGTTTTCTGTAGGCGTATTGTCATTCCGGGGCGGGAGCGGCGCCAGCTACGAGGAACCCGGAATCCGGAGATGGTAGAGCGCTGAACATGTCGGGATTCCCCGCCACTCCAATTGGAGTGGCTAAGGCCTGCATCAGCCGGCTTCGCCGTGTGCTGCATCCCGGAATGACAATTTGCATCACCCAGCAAAAAGCCCGCCGTCATCGCTGACGGCAGGCTCTTTTACTCAACGCAACCACGACGCAACGCTTACTGAACTTGTGAGATCAGTCCGGCGAAGCGCCGTTGCTTACATGACTTCGGCGACGACACGGCCGACGCCGGCACCGGTCAGGCCGATGACGCTGGCGGCGCCTTTGGACAGGTCGAGCACGCGACCGCGGATGAACGGACCGCGATCGTTGATGGTGACGACCACACTGCGGCTGCCATGCGTGACCCGCAGTTTGGTGCCGAACGGCAGCGACCGATGGGCGGCCGTCATGGCGCCCTGGTTGAAACGCTGGCCGGACGCGGTGCGGCTACCGGATTCACTGCCGTAATATGACGCCATGCCGGAGAAGCTGCGGCCGGCACTGGCCAAAGCGCGCACCGGTGCCTGGACCGCGCTTTCGAACAGCGACGGGATCGATGCATTGGCCTCCAGCGGCGAAGCCTTGCTGGCGTGATGACCGTGGTGGTGGCCGTGATGGCGATGATGGTGGTGGCGGGATTTGGCGGAAGCTTCGGAAGCCGTTCCGCCGATTAAAAGAGTCGCGGCAATCATGACAATCGCCGTACGCGGCCGGGCGGCAGCGCCCAACATCGATTTTCCGTATCGCAGCATATCTAATCGTCCCTCAGACAGTATTGCCACATATGTGGCAAGTGGACCCCCGTCCCATTTCGATGCGGCCACCGTTGAAGGGGCAATAAGGCGTAAACTAGGCAAGCAAATCGTTGCTATAGAAGATGAAATATCTTGTGATAGGTAATTTCATGGCTAACGCGCCGCGTTAACAATTTTTTAACTAAATAATATACTTCGATATACATATGAATACTGTAAAGCGAAGTGCAGCGGTCGCATGACCAGCATTCGCTAAGTAAATGTTAAGCAGACTGCACTCGCGGAGGATGGGGCTCGCAAAACGCGATTCCGCAGCGTGCAGCCGCGCCATTTATTTCAGGCGGGCGGTGCAAGTTACGGTGAGGGCGGGATCCCGGGCGCCACAGGACCATTCCGGCGCGCAGCGCCGGCATCCATTCAAAGCGTCAGGGAGCTGCGAGCTGGGCCTTTGTGGCCGCAAAACGATTCCTGCCTCGCGCCTGCGACATGGCATCGCCAATCGCTTTCATCGCGTTGCACCCGCGCGCGCGCTATGTTAGCAAAGCCGCGATTTGAACGGGACACAATGCCGTGTTGTGGCCTGAGAATCGAAGTCCCGCTTGAATTCCAAGGACTTGGATCGCTAGCGCCAATTTGGGCGATGGTTTTTCCCTTGTGAATTTGACAGCCTGAAGAGCGCATTCGTGGCAGCAGAAGATCCGTCCGTTTCGGGAGTGTCCGGTCGTTACGCAACAGCTCTGTTCGAGCTGGCGCGCGACGAGAAATCCGTCGATGCGGTGAAGGCCGATCTCGACAAGTTCGAGGCCATGCTGGCCGGCAGCGCCGACCTCACGCGCCTGGTGCGCAGCCCGATCTTCGGCGCCGACGTGCAGTCGAAGGCGATCGCCGCCGTCCTGGAAGACGCCGGCATCGGCGGCATCAGTGCCAAGTTTCTGAAAGTTCTGACCGCTAACCGCCGCCTGTTCGCGGTCCGCGACGTGATCCGCGCTTTTCGCGCGCTAGTGGCAAAATTCAAGGGCGAAGCCACGGCCGACGTTACCGTCGCCGAACCGCTCAGCGACAAGAATCTCGACGCCCTGAAGACCGCGCTGAAATCAGTGACGGGCAAGGATGTCGCGCTCAACGTGAAGATCGATCCGGCCATCATCGGCGGGCTTGTCGTCAAGCTCGGCAGCCGCATGGTGGACAGTTCGCTTCGCACCAAACTCAACTCGATTAAGCACGCGATGAAAGAGGCAGGCTGATGGACATCCGCGCCGCGGAAATTTCCGCGATCCTCAAGGATCAGATCAAGAATTTCGGCCAGGAAGCTGAAGTTTCCGAAGTTGGACAGGTTCTGTCCGTCGGCGACGGCATCGCCCGCGTCTTCGGTCTCGACAACGTCCAGGCCGGCGAAATGGTCGAGTTCGAGAACGGCACCCGCGGCATGGCGCTGAATCTCGAAACCGACAACGTCGGCATCGTGATCTTCGGGGCTGACCGCGAGATCAAGGAAGGCCAGACCGTCAAGCGTACCCGCGCCATCGTGGACGCGCCGGTCGGCAAGGGCCTGCTCGGCCGCGTCGTCGATGCGCTCGGCAACCCGATCGACGGCAAGGGTCCGATCCAGGCCGACAAGCGCATGCGCGTCGACGTCAAGGCCCCGGGCATCATCCCGCGCAAGTCGGTCAACGAGCCGATGGCGACCGGCCTGAAGTCGGTTGACGCCCTGATCCCGGTCGGCCGCGGACAGCGCGAGCTGATCATCGGTGACCGTCAGACCGGCAAGACCGCGATCGCCCTCGACACCATCCTGAACCAGAAGTCGCTCAACGTCGCCGGTGCTCCGGAAAGCCAGAAGCTGTATTGCGTCTACGTCGCGATCGGCCAGAAGCGCTCGACCGTCGCGCAGTTCGTCAAGGTGCTCGAAGAGCAGGGCGCGCTGGAATATTCCGTCGTCGTCGCCGCCACCGCGTCCGATCCGGCCCCGATGCAGTACATCGCGCCATTCACCGGCTGCACCATCGGCGAATTCTTCCGCGACAACGGCATGCACGCGGTCATCATCTATGACGATTTGTCGAAGCAGGCCGTCGCCTACCGCCAGATGTCGCTGCTGCTGCGCCGTCCGCCGGGTCGCGAAGCCTATCCCGGCGACGTGTTCTATCTGCATTCCCGCCTGCTCGAGCGCGCCGCGAAGCTCAACGAGACCAAGGGCTCGGGCTCGCTGACGGCGCTGCCGATCATCGAAACCCAGGCCAACGACGTTTCGGCCTACATCCCGACCAACGTGATTTCGATCACCGACGGCCAGATCTTCCTCGAGACCGACCTGTTCTTCCAGGGCATCCGCCCGGCGGTGAACGTCGGTCTGTCCGTGTCGCGCGTCGGCTCCGCCGCGCAGACCAAGGCGATGAAGAAGGTCGCCGGCAAGATCAAGGGCGAGCTCGCGCAGTACCGCGAAATGGCGGCGTTCGCGCAGTTCGGTTCGGATCTGGACGCCTCGACGCAGCGCCTGCTGAATCGCGGCGCTCGCCTGACCGAACTCCTGAAGCAGCCGCAGTTCTCGCCGCTGAAGATGGAAGAGCAGGTCTGCGTGATCTGGGCCGGTACCAACGGCTATCTCGACACGTTGCCGATTGCCAAGGTGCGTGGTTTTGAAGACGGCCTGCTGTCACTGCTGCGCGGCAAGAATGTCGACATTCTCGAAGCGATCCGCGACAGCCGCGATCTCAAGGACGACATCGCCGCCAAGCTCAAGGCCGTCGTCGAAGGTTTTGCGAAGACTTACGCTGCTTAAATTTGCCGAAATGGCCGGCCTCGTGCCGGCCATCCACGTTTGATGCGCGGCACGAGGCTGCGCGTCACGAACGAGAGGTTTGCGATCGGGCCAAGCGCCTGATCGCCGGGGTGGACTGAGAATGGCTTCACTTAAAGACATGCGCGTCCGCATCGCCTCCACCAAGGCGACGCAGAAGATCACCAAGGCCATGCAGATGGTGGCGGCCTCGAAGCTGCGCCGTGCGCAGATGGCTGCTGAAGCCGCGCGGCCCTACGCCGAGCGGATGGACGCGGTTATCGCTTCAATCGCAGGCGCGGCCGCGGGATCCGGTACCGGCCCGGCACTGCTCGGTGGCACCGGAAAGGACCAGGTGCATTTGCTGCTGGTCTGCACCGGCGAGCGTGGCCTGTCCGGCGCGTTCAATTCCTCGATCGTCCGCCTGGCACGCGAGCGTGCATTGGCGCTGATGAACCAGGGCAAAGAGGTCAAGTTCTTCTGCGTCGGCCGCAAGGGCTACGAGCAGCTCCGCCGAACGTTCGATAAACAGATCGTCGAGCATCTCGAACTGCGCGCAGTGAAGCAGCTCGGCTTCGTCAACGCCGAGGACATCGCCAAGAAGGTGCTGGCCCGCTTCGACAACGGCGAATTCGACGTCTGCACATTGTTCTTCTCGCGCTTCAAGACCGTGATCGCGCAGATCCCGACCGCGCAGCAGATCATCCCGCTGGTGGTGCAGGCCAAGCCTGCTGTCGCCGACGGCCCGGCCCCGGTTTACGAATATGAGCCCGAGGAAGACGAGATCCTCAAGGGCCTGCTGCCGCGCAATCTCGCGGTCCAGATCTTCCGCGCGCTGCTGGAGAACAACGCTTCGTTTTACGGCGCGCAGATGAGCTCGATGGACAACGCCACGCGCAACGCCGGCGACATGATCCGCAAGCAGACCTTGATCTACAACCGCACCCGTCAGGCGATGATTACCAAGGAGCTGATCGAGATCATCTCCGGCGCCGAGGCGATCTAACAGCAACATTCGGGTCCTCTGGGCCGCCGCACCAAGTTTCGGACTTCCAAGTCCTTGAGTTTAAGGAGAAGTTTCATGGCTACCCCCAACCAGACCGGCAAGATCACCCAGGTCATCGGCGCCGTCGTTGACGTGCAGTTCGAAGGCCATCTGCCCGCGATTTTGAGCGCCATCGAGACCATGAACGGTGCCAACCGTCTGGTGCTCGAAGTCGCTCAGCATCTCGGTGAGTCCACGGTGCGCACCATCGCGATGGACACCACCGAAGGTCTGGTCCGCGGCCAGCCGGTCAGCGACACCGGCAACCCGATCATGGTGCCGGTCGGTCCCGGCACCCTCGGCCGCATCATGAACGTGATCGGCGAGCCGATCGACGAAGGCGGCCCGATCGAGTCCGAAGGCCTGCGCGCGATCCATCAGGAAGCGCCGATGTACACCGAGCAGTCCACGGAAGCCGAAATTCTCGTCACCGGTATCAAGGTCGTCGATCTCCTCGCGCCCTACGCCAAGGGCGGCAAGATCGGCCTGTTCGGCGGCGCCGGCGTCGGCAAGACCGTGCTGATTCAGGAGCTGATCAACAACGTCGCGAAGGCACACGGCGGCAACTCGGTGTTCGCCGGCGTCGGCGAGCGTACCCGCGAAGGCAACGATCTCTATCACGAGTTCATCGAGTCCAAGGTCAACGCCGATCCGCACAATCCCGATCCCAGCGTGAAGTCAAAGTGCGCCCTCGTGTTCGGCCAGATGAACGAGCCTCCGGGCGCCCGCATGCGCGTCGCGCTGTCGGGTCTGACCGTCGCCGAGCATTTCCGCGATCAGGGCCAGGACGTGTTGTTCTTCGTCGATAACATTTTCCGCTTCACGCAAGCGGGCTCGGAAGTGTCGGCTTTGCTCGGTCGTATTCCATCAGCGGTGGGTTATCAGCCGACGCTCGCCACCGACATGGGCGCGCTGCAGGAACGCATCACCACCACCCACAAGGGTTCGATCACGTCGGTGCAGGCCATTTACGTTCCGGCCGACGATTTGACCGATCCGGCGCCTGCGACCTCGTTCGCGCATCTCGACGCGACGACCGTGCTGAACCGCGCGATCTCGGAAAAGGGCATCTACCCGGCGGTCGATCCGCTCGACTCCACCTCGCGCATGCTGTCGCCGCTGATCGTCGGCCAGGAGCACTACGAAACCGCGCGCATGGTCCAGCAGGTGCTGCAGAAGTACAAGTCGCTGCAGGACATCATCGCCATTCTCGGCATGGACGAACTGTCGGAAGAGGACAAGCTCGCCGTCGCCCGCGCCCGCAAGATCGAGCGCTTCCTGTCGCAGCCGTTCTTCGTCGCTGAGATCTTCACCGGTTCGCCGGGCAAGTTCGTGGACCTCGCCGATACCATCAAGGGTTTCCGCGCGATCTGCGAAGGCAAGTACGACCACCTCCCGGAGGCGGCCTTCTACATGGTCGGCGCCATCGAAGAGGCCGTCGAAAAGGGCAAGAAGCTGGCTGCTGAAGCGGCCTGATAAATAGCTGAGGCAGCGCAGCCACGATCGCGCTGCCTCCTTTTCTTTCTGATTGTTCGCTCGTCGCTCCACGCAGGTACCACCATGGCCACCTTCCACTTCGATCTCGTTTCGCCGGAAAAGCTCGCTTTCGCGGGTGAAGTCGACCAGGTCGATGTTCCCGGTCTCGAGGGTGACTTCGGCGTGTTGGCCGGACATTCGCCTTTCGTGGCTGCCCTGCGCCCGGGCATCATGACCATCACGTCAGGCGGCACCAAGCAGATGATCATCGTGCTCGGCGGCCTCGCCGAGGTGAACGACAAGGGCCTTACAGTCCTCGCCGATGTCGCCACCTCGTTGCAGGATCTCGATCGTGCCGCCTTCGCGGACCAGATCGCGGCGATGGAAGAGAAGCTGGCCGAGAAGGAGGGCTCTGTCCTTGATCGCGCTATCGAGCGGCTCGACCACTTCAAGGTCATCCAGCAGCACGTCAATTCGACGGCGATGCATTGATCCTGTAGCCCCGGATGGAGGCGGCGCGACGCGCAGCGTAGCGGTGCCGTAGTCCGGGGACAGCGTTTCAACGGATGAGCCGGCCCCGGATTGGCATCCGGGCTACATATACTTTGCAAAATCCCTGGCCACCGCGCGATAGACCTCGCGCCGGAACGGCACCACGAGATCCGCGACGCGATCGAGCCGCTCCCAGCGCCAGGCGTCGAACTCCGCCGGCTGGCCGTTGCGCGGCGTCAGCGGATCGACCTCGTCGTCCTCTCCGGTGAATCGCAGCGCAAACCATTTCTGGCGCTGGCCACGAAACTGCGCAAAGCGATGCGACGGCCCCTCGAACGGGATGAAGTCGTAGGTCAGCCAGTCGGTTTCATCGAGATAGTCGGCGTGGCTGACGCCGGTCTCTTCCCATAGTTCACGCATCACCGCCGTGCGCGGATCCTCGTTCGCATCGATGCCACCTTGCGGCATCTGCCATTCCAGCCCGGGCAGGATGATTTCCGGCCCGTCATCCTTGAAGCGGCGGCCGATCAGGACCTTGCCTTCGGCATTGAACAACGCGACGCCCACATTCGGGCGGTAGGGCTTGTCGGTCATGTCGTGGCTATCCGCCAGACAGGCTGGAAAATTCCTTCACCACCCGCTCATAGACCGGGCGCTTGAACGGCACGATCAGGTCCGGCAGGTTCTTCATCGGCTCCCAGCGCCACTTGACGAACTCCGGCTTGTGGCCGCCGCCGGGCGCGATCACGTTGATCTCGTTGTCGTCGCCTGTGAAGCGCACCGCGAACCACTTCTGACGCTGGCCGCGGTAGCGGCCCTTCCAGGCACGGCCGGCCACCGTGCGCGGGATATCGTAGATCAGCCAGTCCGGCACTTCGCCGAGCTTCTCCACCGACTTCACGCTGGTCTCCTCGTAAAGCTCGCGCTTGGCGGCTTCCCAGGTGTCCTCGCCGGGATCGACGCCGCCCTGGGGCATCTGCCAGACATGGGTTTCATCGACGTGCTCGATGCCGCCGGACCGGCGGCCGATGAAGACAAGGCCTTCCGCGTTGATCAGCATCATTCCGACGCAGGTTCGATAGGGCAGATCTTCGTAGCGCGCCATTCCGTCAATGCCTCTCGCGTCTTGAACGCAGTTTACGCAGCGATCCGGCGATGCCGAATTCACGTTAGCCCACAGACGCTAGCCTGATTTTGATTTCAGCATGGCGGTTGTCAATGGCACAAGCATCACGCCCCGGCTCTCCAGCGTCTTCGCCCAGGCGCTGATGCGCTCGATCGAGATCGGCAGCGCGGACGCGACGCCGACGGCATAGCCGCGCTCCTTGGCCGTACTCTCCAGTCTCGCCAGCGCCTTGTCGATATCGGACGAGGTGGGCACCACGTCGATGGAAAGATCGGCGCGGGCAAACGGGATCGCCTGGGTCTGGGCCGCCACGGCGGCCACGCTGCGCGACGTCGAGCCGTCATCGAAATAGCCGAGCCCGCGCTTGCCGGCATCGCGCACCACCGGCTGTATCGCCGTGTCGGTGGCGACGAAGCGCGCGCCCATGAAGTTGGCGACGCCGACATACCCCTGGAAACGGCTCATGTGCCACAGCATGCGATCGAGGTTCTGTTCGGTGCTGGCGGTGGCGAGCAGCGTCTGTGGACCAGGATCGTTGTCGGGATAATCGAACGGCTCCATCGGCAGTTGCAGCAGCACCTCGTGGCGCTGGGTGCGGGCGCGCTCCACCAGCTTGCCGGGATCGGAGCCGTAGGGCGTGAAGCCGAGCGTAACCGCGGCCGGCAGCTTCATGATGGCGTCGGTGGTCTTGGCGGCGCCGACACCGAGGCCGCCGATGACGATGGCGATGCTGGGTGTCTTCATGGCCCGGGCGCGGTCGGCGTCGGTGCCGGCGGCATAGGCGCTGACCGGCTTCAAGCCGTCGGCGGCGATCGGCACCATGCCGTAGCGGGATTTTTCCAGCAGTTTTGGATTGACGTTGGCGACGACCGGCGGGGCATCGGCCTCCACCGGGCTCTCCGCGCCGCTGGATACCACCACATCGTGGCGGGCGCCGCTGGAGCCATCGATGATCGTGACGGTCTTTTGCTCGCCGGCGGGCGGTTTCGCGGGTTCGCCATGCTTGATCTCGGGCGCCGGCAGAGCCGGGGTCTTCTCCACTGCCGCGGGCGGCTTCAGCGCGATCCGGACTACAGGTTCCCCACCAAGCGGGTTGTCGGTGAAGATCGCGATACCGGCGAAGCCGAGCAGGAACAGGCCGAGCAGGGTGGCCAACGCCTGGGTCGCGGAAAAAGGCAGTCGGAACCGGCGCTTGCGCGTCAGTTTTTGTCCAAGCGGGGTGCTTAGATCGTCGGTCGACACTGCCATGGACCTCCCGAATCAGCCGGGCAAAGGATACCACGCCGGGTCAAGGCAAGCGCAGCATCTGGGTGCGGCTGACCGGAATGCGACGGACCGGCCTTGCTGCAGAGGAGGACGCGCGGCGCCTCCGCTGCGATTTACGCGCTCAGCGCGTAGGCGTCCTCCACGACATAAGGACCGCCGCCGGTAGAGGCGCGCGACGAGAACAGCACGAAGCGCTGGGCCTTGAAAGTCTTGGTCGGGAAATAGCCGCGCACCGAGAGATAGTCCGCGACGTCCTGGTTGGAGGCGTCGCGCAGCCGCGCGAGCGTCACATGTGGAATGAATTTTCGCCCTTCCGGATCGAGGCCGCAGCGCCGGATCAGCCGCTCCAGTTCGGCTTGCAATTCGATCAGCGGCCGGCTCGGCACCACCTGGGCGACCACCGCGCGGGGCTTCTTGCCGCCGAAACTCGACAGCCCCTGCAGCGCAACCTCGAACGGCTTGCGATTGACGCGGTCCAGCAGCGAGGCGATTTCATTCGCCGCGACGCCGTCGATGTCTCCGATGAAGCGCAGGGTGACGTGATAGTTCTCGGGATCGATCCAGCGGGCGCCGGGGAGGCCACCACGCAAATTGGATAGGGTCTGGCCAATCTCGGCCGGTATTTCCAGTCCGGTGAACAAACGCGGCATAGTCAGCTCCTCAGTGCAGGGGCCCGATCTTCGCCGAAAAGTGCAGTACACTTCTCGGCGAAGATCATGCCCGAACAAAAGGGCCGGTGACGAATCACCGATAGCTTTTTTTAGCTCAGTTATGTGACTCTGCGAAGCAGCCGACGCCGGGGACAGACAAAGGTTCCGGGATAATCCGATGTTAAGGTTGAGACTGCCGTTTTTTCAACTGGGTTGCCTAGCCAGCGTGCTCAAAAATGCCTCGACGCTGGGCAGGATGTTCTTCACCACGATATCGACGCCCTCCGCCGTCGGGTGCATGCCGTCCGGCAGCGCAAGCGCTGTGTTACCAGCAACGCCCTCAAGGAAGAACGGATACAGCGGCACGCCGAACTCTTTGGCGAGATCCGGATAGATCGAATTGAATTTTTGCGCATAGTCGGGCCCGTAGTTCGGCGGCGCCAGCATGCCGCACAGCAGCACCGCGATCTTGCGGGCCTGCAGCCGCTTGATGATCTCGGTCAGCGCGGCACGCGGCACCTTCGGGTCGGTGCCGCGCAGGGCATCGTTGGCGCCGAGCTCGAGGATTACACCCTGGGTGCCCTCCGGGACGGACCAGTCGAGCCGGCCGAGGCCGCCGGACGTGGTATCGCCGGACACCCCGGCGTTGATCATCTCGACCGCTATGCCCTTGTCGTTGAGGGCCTTCTGCAAGCGCACCGGAAAGGCCGCCGGCGCCGGCAAGCCGTAGCCCGCGCTCAGCGAGTCGCCGAGCACCACCAGCTTGACCGGCCCGGCTACCCCGGCCTGCGCCGCCGCGGGCGCGATCTGCAACGTCAGCGTTAACCCGGCAATCATCAGGCACATAAACGTGCGCAGCCACCCCTCGACCGCCGCAAAGGAAGTGCCATATGAAGCCTGCATGGATACTTTCATAGAAGCCTCATCATCGGCCGGCGTCGCGCCGGACACCATTTCCATCTCGAAGCTCAACCTCTCGCTCGGCAGCGGTGCGGCACGCGTGCATATCCTCAAGGATATCAGCCTGCGCGTGGGCCCCGGCGAAGCGATCGGGCTGATCGGTCCGTCAGGTTCGGGCAAATCCACGCTGCTGATGGTGATGGCGGGGCTGGAACGTCCTGACAGCGGAGAGGTGGTGGTCAATGGCACCTCTTTCAATGACCTCGACGAGGACGGCCTCGCACGGTTTCGTGGCCGCCATGTCGGCATCGTCTTCCAGTCCTTCCATTTGATCCCGACCATGACCGCGCTGGAAAACGTCGCGGTGCCGCTGGAACTGGCCGGACGTTCGGACGCCATGGCGCGCGCGACGCGCGAGCTGGAAGCAGTCGGGCTGGGCGCCCGGCTGCATCACTACCCCACGCAATTGTCCGGCGGCGAGCAGCAGCGCGTGGCGCTGGCTCGCGCCCTGGCGCCGGATCCGGCGATTCTCGTCGCCGACGAGCCGACCGGCAATCTCGATGAAGCCACCGGCAGCCAGATC
Source organism: Tardiphaga sp. (assembly GCF_028290785.1). Taxonomy (GTDB): domain Bacteria; phylum Pseudomonadota; class Alphaproteobacteria; order Rhizobiales; family Xanthobacteraceae; genus Tardiphaga. The sequence goes on from NZ_JAQGJD010000186.1 coordinate 21,324, forward strand.
GTGGATCTGTTGTTCGCGCAGCATGCCGAGCGCGGCATGACGCTGGTGCTGGTAACCCACGACAATACGCTGGCGCAGCGCTGCGACCGCGTGGTGCGGCTGCGCTCCGGCCATATCGAGACGGTCTGATCCATGACCGTCATCTCCGAGACCATTCCGACCAGCCGCGGTCCGTCGCTGGCGTTCCGCTATGCGCTGCGCGAGATGCGCGGCGGCTTGCGCGGCTTCTATGTCTTCATTGCCTGTATCGCACTCGGCGTGATGGCGATCGCCGGGGTCGGCTCGGTCGCAGCCTCCCTCAGCGAAGGCCTGGCGCGCGAGGGCCGTACCTTGCTCGGCGGCGATGCCGCATTCTCGCTGATGCAGCGCGAGGCCAAGCCGGAAGAACTGGCGTTCCTGCGTTCGCGTGGCCAGGTTTCCACCGCCGCGACCCTGCGCGGGATGGCACGGGCTTCCGATGGACGGCTGGCGCTGGTCGAGATCAAGGCGGTGGACAATAGCTATCCGATGCTCGGCAAGCTGACCTTGAAGCCGGAGATGCCGGTCGGCGATCTGCTGGCCGAGCGCGATGGCGCCTTTGGCGCGGCGACCGATTCGGTCTTGCTGGCCCGCCTCGATCTCAAGCTCGGCGACCGCATCACGGTCGGCAGCGCCACCTTCCAGATTCGCAGCGTGGTGGACGCCGAGCCGGATAAGCTCGCCGGCGGCGTCGGCTTTGCGCCGCGGTTCCTCGCCAGCGAGGACGCCCTGCGCGCAACCAAGCTGCTGCAGCCCGGCAGTCTGGTGCGCTGGATCTATCGGGTCCGGTTGCCGGACAGCGCCGCCAACGATCGCGCCGCGGGCACGCTGGCGGACGATTCACGAAAAGCCCTGCCGCAGGCCGGTTGGGAAATCCGCACCCGTGACAATGCGTCGCCGCAGCTCGAACGCACCATCACCCGCTTCACCCAGTTCCTGACCCTGGTCGGTCTCGCCGCGCTGCTGGTCGGCGGCGTCGGCGTTGCCAATGCCGTGAAGAGCCACATCGACCGCCGCCGCGACGTGATCGCCGCGCTGAAGGCGCTCGGCGCCACCGGCCGGGACGTGTTCGCAATCTACCTGACCCAGGTGCTGGTGCTGGCCGTGATCGGTTCGCTGATCGGCCTCGTGCTTGGCGCCGGGCTGCCGTTCGTCATTGTCGGCCTGTTCGGCAACCTGCTGCCGTTGCCGGTGGTGCCGGCGCTGCATTCCGGCGAACTGGCGCTGTCGCTATTGTATGGCCTGCTGACGGCGCTGGCGTTCGGGCTGTGGCCGTTGGCGCGGGTTCACGACGTGCCGGTGGCAGCCTTGTTCCGCGATGAGGTGTCCGGCGAAACTCACCGGCCCAAACTGCGCTACCTGGTCTGGATGGCGCTGGTGATCGCGCTGCTGATCGCCGTGGTGGTGGGGCTCGCTTATGACAAGCGCGTCGCGGCGGTATTCGTGGTGTCGTCTATGTTGGTGTTCGCGCTGCTGCGCGGCATCGCTTCGGCACTGATGGCGTCCGCGAGGCGCCTGCCGCGACCGGACATGACCATGCTGCGGCTCGCTATCGCCAACATCTACCGGCCGGGCGCGCTGACGCCGTCGGTGGTGATGTCGCTCGGGCTCGGTCTGACCGTGCTGGTCACCATCACCCAGATCGACGGCAATCTGCGGCGCCAGTTCATGGCAGCGTTGCCGGACAAGGCACCGTCGTTCTACTTCATCGATATTCCCTCTACAGAAGCGGATCGCTTCGGCGCGTTCCTGAAGGAAAAGGCGCCGCAATCCACCGTCGAGGACGTGCCGATGCTGCGCGGCCGGATCATTTCCGCGCGCGGCGTCAAGGCCGAGGACCTCAAGCCATCGTCGGATGCCGAATGGGTGCTGCAGAGCGACCGCGGCCTCAGCTACACCAACCAGGTTCCTGCCGGTTCGAAGCTGGTCGAGGGCGAATGGTGGGCGCCGGATTACAGTGGCCCGCCGCTGGTGTCGTTCGAGAAGAAGCTCGCAGACGGGCTCGGGCTGAAGCTCGGCGACGACGTGGTGGTCAACGTGCTCGGCCGCGACATTTCAGCGAAAATCTCCAACATGCGCACCGTGGACTGGCAGAGCCTGGGTATCAATTTCGTGCTGGTGTTTTCGCCCAACACGTTTCGCGGGGCGCCGCACACCCACATCGCCACCCTGACCGAAGCCCATTCCGATCCTTCCGGCGATGCCGCCCTGGTCAAGGCGGTCGCGGACGCCTTCCCGATGATCACCAGCGTGCGGGTCCGCGAGGCCCTCGACACCATCGGCACCGTGGTCACCAACCTGGTGCTGGCGATCCGCGGCGCCAGCGCGGTGACCTTGTTGTCCGCCATCCTGGTGCTCGGCGGGGCGCTGGCCGCCGGCCATCGCCACCGGGTCTATGACGCGGTGATCCTGAAGACGCTGGGGGCGACACGGGCGCGGCTGCTGGGCGCCTATGCGCTGGAATACCTGATGATCGGCTTCGCCACAGCGGTGTTCGGCGTGTTGGCGGGTTCGGTCGCGGCCTGGTTGATCGTAACCCGGCTGATGACCCTGAGCTTCATCTGGCAGGCCGGCAGCTCGGCGGGCGTCGTGCTGGCCGCGCTTATTGTCACAGTGGGGCTGGGCCTGGCGGGCACGCTGGTGGCCCTGAACCAGAAGCCGGCGACCGTATTGCGGAATTTGTGACCGGTTTTGGCACGAATGACGGTCTTGGCGGGCGATTCGCCGAAAAAGCGGGAGGCCCCAATGCGCCCGCAGGTTGGCTAGTCCACCGACCACACGCCATGGAGCGACATTCCGCCACGCGTGGAAGCTTGCAGCGAGTGTGTTAGTTTACCACATACCCTCTGGGTCAGAGGTTGGCGCGCATGACACCGAATTAATGGCAGCGCGCGCCGGTTTCTGGGATAGATTTCGTACCGGCGGCGCAAACCCTTTGCGTTCAGCCGGACAACACAGGATTTCGACCATGTCGGACTTCGATCGTAATTTTGCTTCTCCCTTCGGCCGGGTCGCCGGACGCGACGCGGCGGCCGTGGATGCCGGGCTGCGCTCCTACATGCTCCGCATCTACAATTACATGTCGATCGGCCTCGCCATCACCGGCCTCGCCGCCCTCGGCGTCTATATGGCGGCCGTGACCACGGATCCGTCGGGCGCCGCGGCCCGGATCGGCAGCTCGTATCTGACTCCGTTCGGCTATGCGATGTTCGTGAGCCCGCTGAAGTGGGTGTTCATGCTGGCGCCGCTGGCGATGGTGTTCGCCATCTCGTTCGGCATCAACCGCCTGAAGCCGGCCACCGCGCAGTTGCTGTTCTGGGCCTTCGCGGCTCTGATGGGCATCTCGCTGTCGTCGATCTTCCTGGTGTACACGCACACCTCGATCACCCGGGTGTTCTTCATCACCGCGGCCTCGTTCGGTGCGTTGAGCCTGTACGGCTACACCACCAAGCGTGACATGACGGGCATGGGCTCGTTCCTGATCATGGGCCTGTTCGGCATCATCATCGCGAGCGTGGTCAACATCTTCGTCGCGAGCTCGATGCTGCAGTTCATCGTTTCGGTGGTCGGCGTGCTGATCTTCGCGGGCCTCACCGCCTACGATACCCAGCGCCTGAAGAACGACTACATCTACGGCTACGCCTCCCAGGGTGGCGACGTAGCGGAACGTGCGGCCATCACCGGCGCGCTGTCGTTGTACCTGAACTTCATCAACCTGTTCACGCTGCTGCTGCAGCTGCTCGGACAGAGAGAGTAACCTTCGGGTTTGCTCGATAATTTCAAGATTATACGAAGCCCCGGCCTTGCGGCCGGGGCTTTTCTTTTGCCGCCGGTAAAATTAGGCTCGGTGGCATGTCCGAGATTGAAATCAGGCCTGCCGGCCCCGCCGACCTTCCCGCGATCACCGCGATCTATGGCGAAGCCGTGCAGTTCGGCACCGCGACCTTCGAGCTGATCCCGCCGGATCTGCCGGAGATGACGCGGCGCTTCGGAGAGCTGACGTCGGCCGGCTTCCCCTGGCTGGTGGGGCTGCTCGATGGCCGCGTCGTCGGCTACGCTTATGCATCGCTGTACCGGACCCGGCCGGCCTATCGCTTCACCGTGGAGAATGCGATCTACCTGGCACCGGAGAGCCATCGCCGCGGCATCGGCACCCGGCTGCTGCAGCGGCTGATCGACGATTGCGAGACGCTCGGCTTTCGCCAGATCATTGCGGTGATAGGGGATTCCGCCAATGCCGGTTCGATCGGCGTCCATACCAAGGCGGGATTCCAGATGATCGGCCTGCATCCCGATGTCGGCTACAAGTTCGGCCGCTGGCTCGATATCGTGATGATGCAGCGGGCGCTCGGCGGTGGCGGGCGGACGTTGCCGGACAAGGACCCCGGCACGTAACGATCCGCTACACCACCGCCAGCTTGCGGTCGATCGCCAGCAGCACGCGGTCGAGCTCGTGGCCGCGGCGCAGGATCAGGCCGCTGGCGGAGATCACGCTGTAGATGCCCTGCTTGCGCGCCAGTCGCGGATCTTTTTCGATGCGATAGATCGGCACTTCCGAGGTGCGGCGGAATACCGAAAACACCGCGCGGTCTTTCAGGAAGTCGATTGCGTAGTCGCGCCACTCACCGTCGGAAACCATGCGGCCATACAGGTTGAGAATGCGGTTGAGTTCGAGGCGGTTGAAGGTGACGACAGGGGCGGTCGCGTTGCGCTCCGCCCCGCGGCTCTCGCCGGGATCCATATCCCCTGATATCGAACTCATGCAGCGCCTCCTGTCACATATCCCACATGATTGCGCCGTCCGAGGCGCTCCGCAAGAGGCGACGCTGCAGGTGATACCGAGAGGTAGAAATATGCTGTCACGGGATCGTTAGACGAATCTTATTGCCGACAAATTTCCGCCCATCGGGTGCCCTTGTGGGATGCCACAACGAGATACTGCGACGGGCCCGGTTCTTCCGGTCTCGGATTCCTCAGCCCCCAGCCCCCCGGGGTCGTTGGGATCGGGCCTGCCGCAGTAATTAAGTAATCCCCACTGGGCCAACGCAAGTTGGTCCTTTTCTTTTTGGGACGGGCTTTGTCATTCCCGGGCGCGAGCAGCGCTAGCTGCGAGCGAACCCGGAATCCCGATATGCTCAAAACATTTCTGGATTCCGGATCTGCGGCTGCGCCGACTTAGCGCGTCCCGGAATGACAGTCTCAATCGGAAATTATTGCAGCGTCGTATAGGCAGCGCCGAGCATGGCGCCCGGTCTGTCGCGGCTGCCATCCTGGACGTAGACCACTGCGGCATCGACGCCGTCGCGGGAAATGTTTTCCAGCGGCACGGTCCAGTTCGCGGCGCTGCCGCTCCAGTCACCGACCTTCAGCCAACTACGAACGACATTGTAGTAGGTCAACTCACGGCCGCGATTTTCGCCGCGTCCGACCGTGATCGGCACAGCCTTCGAGACCGAGCAGATCCACACCTCGCCGCGCGCCCCGCCGGGGCCATTGGTGGAAGCCGCGACGGCGACATTGACCTGCTTGCCGGAGATCGTCATCGACACGGGCACCGACATCACGGCTTCGGTTTTCCGCGTGTCCTCGATCGCATGTTCGATCTTGTCGCGGTCGCTTCCAATCACCTGAGTCGCGCCGTTGATGACCACTTGCGGCGTGTACACGTCGCGGTCGCCGCGCATGTGAGAATAGGCCTTCTGGCGCGCGCTGAAGCGCGAATCGGCCAGGGTATCCTTCCAGCCCAGATAGTCCCAGTAATCGATCGGTAGGCTCAGCGCGATCACCGACGGATCGCGCGCGAGTTCGCCGATGACCTTGTCGGCCGGCGGACAGGAAGAGCAGCCCTGCGAGGTAAAGAGCTCGACCACGGCACGGGGATCGGCATGTGCGGTACCGCTCATTACAAGCGCTGCGCAAACACCGAATGCGCCGGACCATCGCGATATGCCGTGAAAGGCCTTCATGAGATTTGCCACGCCTGAATGGCGACACATAACGGACGGTGTCGCACCGGAGGTCTCGCTAGCACACACATGCCCTCAAACGCCAGAAGGCGGCCCTTGATAGGCCGCCTTCTGTTCACTCGCCACTCACTTCGCAGTGAGGCACACCGTCGCACTACATATTGTGATCGGTTACGCGAGCAACTGCCGCAGCACGAACTGCAGGATGCCGCCGTTGCGGTAATATTCGAGCTCGTCGAGGGTATCGATGCGGCACAGCAGCGGCACCTTGCGTAGCGTGCCGTCGGCCGACGTGATTTCCGCGGTCAGCATCTGGCGCGGCTTGAGGTCGCCCTGCAGGCCGCGGATCGTGACCTTCTCGTCGCCCTTGAGGCCGAGCGACTTCCACGACGTGCCGCTTTCGAAGGTCAGCGGCAGAATGCCCATGCCGACGAGGTTGGAGCGATGGATGCGCTCGAAGCTCTCGGTGACCACGGCGCGGACGCCGAGCAGGCGGGTGCCCTTGGCCGCCCAGTCGCGCGACGAGCCATTCCCATATTCGGCACCGGCGAAAACGACCAATGGCACCTTCTCGGCCTGGTACTTCATCGCGGCATCGAAGATTGCCATCTGCTCGCCGTCGGGCCAATGCTTGGTCAGGCCGCCTTCCGGGATGTTGCCGTCGGCGCCCTGCAGCATGAAGTTCTTGATGCGGATGTTGGCGAACGTGCCGCGCATCATCACCTGGTGATTGCCGCGACGGGTGCCGTACTGATTGAAGTCGGCCGGGCGCACCTGGTGCTCCGACAGGTACTTGCCCGCAGGCGACGTCAGCTTGATGGCGCCGGCCGGCGAGATGTGGTCGGTGGTGATCTTGTCACCGAAGATCGCCAGGATGCGGGCATCGACCACATCGACGATGGCTTCCGGCTCGCGCTTCATGCCTTCGAAGTAGGGTGGGTTCTGCACATAGGTCGAGCCCATGTTCCACTTGTAGGTCTCGCTCTCCACGGTCTTGATTTTGCGCCAGTTGGTGTCGCCCTTGAACACGTCGGCGTACTTCTTCTTGAAGATCGTCGAGGTGACGTACTTCTTCATGTAGGTGTTGATCTCTTTCGTCGTCGGCCAGATGTCCTTGAGGAACACCGGCTTGCCATCCTTGCCGGTCGCGATCGGCTCGACCGCGAGGTTCTTGGTCACGGTGCCGGCCAGCGCGTAGGCGACCACCAGCGGAGGCGAGGCCAGGTAGTTGGCCTGCACGTCGGGCGAGACGCGGCCTTCGAAGTTGCGGTTACCCGACAGCACGGCGGCAGCGATGATGCCGTTGTCGTTGATCGACTTGGAGATCTCTTCCGGCAGCGGACCGGAATTGCCGATGCAGGTGGTGCAGCCGAAGCCGATCAGGTTGAAGCCGACCTTGTCGAGGTCGGTCTGCAGCCCGGAATTCGACAAATATTCGGCAACCACCTGGCTGCCCGGGGCCAGCGAGGTCTTCACCCACGGCTTCGCCTTCAGACCCTTGGCCGCGGCATTGCGCGCCAGCAGGCCCGCGCCGATCAGCACCGAGGGGTTGGAGGTGTTGGTGCAGGAGGTGATCGCGGCGATCGCCACGTCGCCATGGCCGAGGTCGAAATTCTTGCCCTCGACGGCGAAGCGCGCACCGTGGTCGGTGGCCTTCTTGTATTCGGCGGTCATCGAGACATCGAAACCTTCGGCGATCGCGGGCAGCGCGATGCGGCCTTCGGGACGCTTTGGTCCGGCCATCGACGGCACGACGTCGGCGAGATCCAGCTTCAGGGTTTCGGTAAACACCGGATCTGCCGACTTGGCGGTGCGGAACAGTCCCTGCGCCTTGGCATAAGCGGCGACCAGCGCAACGCGGTCTGCCTTGCGGCCGGTGGTCTTGAGATAATCGATCGTCGAGGCATCGACCGGGAAGAAGCCGCAGGTGGCGCCATATTCCGGCGCCATGTTGGCGATGGTGGCCTTGTCGGCGACCGAGAGGAAGTCGAGGCCGGGGCCGAAGAATTCGACGAACTTGCCGACCACGCCCTGCTTGCGCAGCATCTGGGTGACGGTGAGCACCAGATCGGTGGCGGTGACGCCTTCCTTCAGCGCGCCGGACAGCTTGAAGCCGATCACTTCCGGCAGCAGCATCGACTGCGGCTGCCCGAGCATCGCGGCTTCCGCCTCGATGCCGCCGACGCCCCAGCCGAGCACCGCGAGGCCGTTGACCATGGTGGTGTGCGAATCGGTGCCTACCAGGGTGTCGGGATAGGCGACTTCATAGGTGGCGGTCTTCTTGCCGACCGTCATCTTCTGCTTTTTGGTCCAGACCGTCTGGGCGAGGTATTCGAGATTGACTTGGTGGCAGATGCCGGTGCCGGGGGGAACGACCGAGAAGTTCGAGAAGGCCTTCTGGCCCCACTTCAGGAATTCGTAGCGCTCCTGGTTCTGCTTGTATTCTTCAGCGACGTTCTTGCCGAACGCCTTGTTGTCGCCGAAGAAGTTCACGATCACGCTGTGATCGATGACCAGATCGACCGGGACCAGCGGGTTGATCTTCTCGGCGTCGCCGCCCAGCGCCTGCATCGCGTTGCGCATCGCGGCCAGATCGACCACCGCGGGGACGCCGGTGAAATCCTGCATCAGCACGCGGGCGGGGCGGAACGAGACTTCATGCTCGAGGCGGCGCTTCTTCAGCCATTTGGCGACGGCGAGAATGTCGGCCTTCTTGACGGTGCGGTCGTCTTCGTGACGCAGCAGGTTTTCCAGCAGCACCTTCATCGAATAGGGCAGCTTCGAAATGCCCGTCAGGCCGTTCTTCTCGGCCAAAGGCAGGCTGTAATAGACATAGGTCTTGGCGCCAACCTTGAGGGTCTTCTGGCATTTGAAGCTGTCGAGCGAGGTCATATGGAACGGTCCCAATTCGTTTAAGGATACCCGGCAAAGGTATCAGTACACCGCAGCAAACCCAGCCTGATTGGCTTGCAGGCGCCGATTGTGTGCTGCATCAAGTTCCGGCTTATAGAATCTTTCTAGAGCTGCCGCCACACCGACAATCGTTTCGCAGCAATGCGAGTTCAGGCAACGTGGCTGCGCCGCTCTCCACTAGCAGAGGGCCGTGAAAGGACAAGGATGCGGCTCTCGGGGCGTGGTTTGCGATGTGTGCGGGGCGGCCGTGAGCTGTTTTCCGGGCTCGATTTTGACGCCGCCGCCGGCGAGGCGCTGGCCGTGGTCGGCCCCAACGGCGCCGGCAAGACATCGCTGCTGCGGCTGATCGGAGGGCTTCTGGCGCTGGAAGCCGGCTCGATCGCGCTGGATGGCGGTGATGCCGAACTGACCCTGGCCGAGCAGGCGCACTACCTCGGACACCGCGACGCCATGAAGCCCGCGCTGACAGCGATGGAAAACCTGGCATTCTGGGCGGAGTTTCTCGGCGGCGTGCCGGCCGATCCCGCCGAATGCCTGGCGGCGGTCGGCCTGAGTCACGCCGCAGCGTTGCCGGCCGGGTTTCTGTCAGCCGGGCAACGCCGCCGGCTGTCGATCGCGCGGCTGCTGGCGGTGCGCCGCCCGATCTGGTTGCTCGACGAGCCGACCTCGGCCCTCGATCTGGCCAGCCAGCGGATTTTTGCGGGATTGATGACGGCGCATCTCGGCGGCGGCGGCATGATCATCGCCGCGACCCACGCGCCGCTCGGGATTGTCGCGCGCGAATTGCGGATCGGGGACGAGTCGTGACCGCCCTCGCTGCCCTGATTCGCCGCGACATCCGGATCGCCCTCCGCGTTGGCGGCGGCGCGCTGATCGGGGTGTTGTTCTTTCTGACGGTCGTCGTGCTGATGCCGTTCGCGCTGGGCCCGGACCTAGCGCTGCTGGCGCGGCTCGGGCCCGCGATCCTGTGGATCGGCGCGCTGCTGGCCAGCCTGCTGACCCTGGACCGGCTGTTCACGGCCGATCACGACGACGGATCGCTGGACCTGATCCTGATGAGCCGGACGCCGCTGGAACTGGCCTGCGCCGCCAAGGCGCTGGCGCACTGGATCGCCGCCGGGCTGCCGCTGATCGTTGCCACGCCGGTGCTCGGGTTGCTGCTTAATCTCGACGGGCCCTCAACGCTGGCGGTGGCGCTAACCCTGCTGGCCGGGACGCCGGCGCTGACCTTTACGGGCATGATCGGCGCTGCGCTGGCGGTGACGCTGCAGCGCGGCGGGCTATTGTTGGCGGTGCTGGTGTTGCCGCTGTCGATTCCGGTGCTGATCTTTGGCGTCGCCGCGTCCAATGCGGCGATCGACGGGCCGCTGTCGTTCGGCACGCCGTTCTCGATTCTCTGCGCGCTGTCGCTGGCCAGCCTGGTGATCGGCCCGTTTGCGGCAGCGGCCAGCCTGCGGCACGGGCTGGATTGATGCACATCAACTCTTGCGGAGTGCCGATGACCCAGAACAAGCGCGATTGCCTGCCGCCGCTGCGACGATTATCAGGAATGTCATGACGCTGACCGAACTCGCCAATCCGACCCGCTTCCTGTCGCTGACCACCCGCGTGCTGCCGTGGCTGGCCATCGTCACGGCGATCCTCCTTGCTGTCGGGCTGTATCAATCCGCGCTGGCGCCGGACGACTACCAGCAAGGCGCCACCGTCAAGATCATGTTCATCCACGTGCCCAATGCCTGGCTGTCGATGTTCGTCTGGGGCGTGATGAGCATCGCCTCGCTGGGCACGCTGGTGTGGCGGCATCCGCTCGCCGACGTCGCCGCAAAAGCCGCGGCGCCGATTGGCGCGGCGTTTACGTTTCTTGCGCTGGTCACCGGCTCGCTGTGGGGCCGCCCGATGTGGGGCACCTACTGGGAGTGGGACGCGCGGCTGACCTCGGTGCTGATCCTGTTCCTGATGTATCTCGGCCTCATCGCGTTGTGGCGCGCGGTGGAGGATCCGTCGCGCGCGGCGCGCGCCGCAGCGATCCTGACCCTGGTCGGCGCCATCAACATTCCGATCATCAAGTTCTCGGTGGACTGGTGGAATACCCTGCACCAGCCGGCCTCGGTGATGAAGATGGGCGGCTCGTCGCTCGACAAGGCGTTCCTGATCCCGCTGCTGGTGATGGCGGTCGCGTTCTCGCTGTTGTTCATCACGCTGCACCTCGCCGCGATGCGCAACGAGATCCTGCGCCGCCGCGTCCGCGCGCTGCAGATGCTGCAGGCCAGCAAGCCCGTGGCGCTGCCGCAATGACCCTCGGTCCCTACGCCAGCTTCATCGTGCTGTCCTACGCGCTGGTCGCAGCGGTGGTGCTGATCCTGATCGTCTGGATCGCGCTCGACCATCGCCGCGTCACCGCGCGACTGCACGCGCTCGAGGCCAGCGGCGTCAGCCGCCGTTCCGGCCGCAGCGCCACGGACCTGTCATGAGCGAGACCATCGCCCCGAAGCGCCGCTGGATCATGGCGCTGCCGCTGCTCGGCTTCGCCGTGATGGCGGCGCTGTTCTGGTTTCGGCTGGGCGCCGGCGATCCCGCCAAAATTCCCTCCGCCTTGATCGGCCGCCCGGCCCCGGCCACGGCGCTGCCGGCACTGGAAGGCCTCAGTGGCAACGGCGCGCCAATTCCCGGGCTCGATCCCGCCGCCTTCAAGGGCCGCGTCAGCGTGGTCAACGTGTGGGCATCGTGGTGCGTGCCGTGCCACGAGGAAGCGCCGCTATTCACCACGCTGGCCCAGGACAAGCGTATCCAGATCGTCGGTATCAACTACAAGGATTCGCCGGACAACGCCCGGCGCTTCCTCGGCCGCTACGGCAATCCGTTCAGCATCGTCGGCGTCGATGGCAACGGCCGCGCCGCCATCGAATGGGGCGTCTATGGCGTGCCCGAGACCTTCATCGTCGGCCGCGACGGCAACATCAGCTACAAGCTGGTCGGCGGCGTGACGCCGGAGAATTTCGACAGGGTTTTGAAGGTGGAAATTGAAAAGGCGCTGAAGGCGGGAAGTTGAGTTAGCTGTCGTGCGCGCCTTCGCGGGGGGCTACGCGGATAGTCCCTGAAATAAATATCAGCTTTTATCTGCGGTTCATTTCGCCGCCATGGCGTCGCCATGAATCGCCCGCTAGCTTGGTTCCATTGTTTCACCAGTCCTTGGAGGACATCCGATGCGCCACTTCTCGCTTGCTTCCCTCTCCGCCGCGGCTCTTGCAA
>NZ_JAQGJD010000178.1 GCF_028290785.1 Tardiphaga sp.
TCACGGCCAACCTTGTCGATGCCGCCGGCGCCGCCTACGGCGCGCAATGGACGCTGTTTCGCCAGGCGATGGCGCCGGGCGCGCAGGGCGAAGGCTGGGCCAATCCGCAGATCTGGATGGGGCACGCGGCGGTCACATCGGCGCAGACGCATCGCTTCAGCGAAGCCTTTGCGCGCGGCGGCGTCGGCCAGGCCGGCGTCACTGCGGCGCCGTTTCGCGCCTGGATCGATGCGTGGGAGATGCGCGGACGGGATGGCTTTGCCGACACGACGATCGGGCCGCTCGACGTCACGGCGTCAGGCCCGAACTTCGGCTACCAGCTCCGCCTCGAAGCGCAGCAGCTCCTGGTGCTGCAGGGCGACGCCGGCTACAGCAAAAAGTCCGAACGCGGCCAGGCGTCGTATTACTACAGCCAGCCATACTATGCGGCGGCAGGAAGCCTCGTCATCGACGGCAAGCCCATCGCCGTTTCCGGCCGGGCCTGGATGGACCGCGAATTCTCCAGCCAGCCGTTGGCTTCCGACCAGACCGGTTGGGACTGGTTCTCGTTGCATCTGGGATCCGGCGACAAGCTGATGCTGTTCCGCCTGCGGCAGCGCGACGGCGCGAACTATTTTTCCGGCAACTGGATTTCGCGGGATGGCCGCTCCGAGCCAATCGCCTTGAGCGACATCAGCATGGCACCAACGGCGTCCACCGACATCGCCGGCCGCAAGCTGCCGACGTCATGGAAGGTCGGCATTGCTTCGCGCGGACTGCAGATCGACACCACGCCGCTCAATCCGCATGCGTGGATGGGCACCAGCTTCCCGTATTGGGAAGGCCCGATCGCGTTCAAAGGCAGCCACGACGGCGTCGGCTATCTGGAGATGACGGGGTATTGAAACTCTATGTCGTCCCGGCAAGCGAGCTTGCGAGCGCAAGCCGGGACCCATAGCCTCAGTCCCATCGAAGGCTAGCTGTGGCAGCGCAATGTTCAAGCCACAAGCTCGGAGGGTATGGGTCCCGGATCTGCGCTCGCTTCGCGAGCTTGTCCGGGACGACAAATACTACTTCGTCAGCGGGCAGCCGCTTTCCGCGGCGGTCGGGAACGCCTTGTTGCCAGGCACGGTGGCCAGCATCTTGTAGTAGTCCCACGGCTTCTTGGATTCCGATGGCTTCTTGACCTCGAACAGATAGAGGTCCTTCACCATGCGGCCATTGGCGAGCACCTTGCCGCCTTGCGCGAAGGCATCGTCCACCGGCAACTCCTTCAGCTTCTTCACCACCGCGTCGGAATCCTTGGTGCCGGCGGCCTTTACCGCCTTGAGATAGGACAGCGTGGCCGAATAGGTGCCGGCCTGGATCATATTGGGCATCCGCTGCGTGCGCTTGAAGAAGCGATCGGCAAATTCGCGCGATTTGTCGTCGCGGTCCCAGTAGAAGGATTCCGTCAGCACGAGCCCTTGCGCCGCCTGCAGGCCGAGGCCGTTCACTTCGGCCAGCGTCAGCAGCAGGCCTGCGAGCTTCTGGCCGCCGGCGACGATGCCGAATTCGGACGCCTGCTTCACCGCATTGGTGGTATCTAGGCCGGCATTTGCGAGACCGATCACCTTGGCCTTGGAAGCCTGCGCCTGCAGCAGGAACGAGGAGAAGTCCGACGAGTTCAAGGGATGGCGGACCGCGCCGAGCACCTTGCCGCCCTTCGCCTTCACGATATCGCCGGTGTCCTTCTCCAGCGAATAGCCGAACGCATAGTCGGCGGTGAGGAAGAACCAACTGTCGCCGCCGGCTTCGGTGAGCGCGCCGCCGGTGCCGACGCCGAGCGCGCGGGTGTCGAACGACCAGTGGAAGCCATAGGGCGTGCAAGCATCGCCGGTGATGCGCGAGGACGCGGCGCCGACCACGATGTCGATCTTCTTTTCCTGCTGCGACAGTTCCTGCACCGCCAGCGCCACCGACGACGTCGTCAGTTCGGTGATCATGTCGACGCCTTCGACGTCATACCACCGCCGCGCAATCGAGACGGCGAGATCGGGCTTGTTCTGGTGGTAGGCGGTGATGATCTCGATCTTCTTGCCGAGCACCTCGCCGCCAAAGTCCTCGATCGCCATCTTAGCGGCTTCGAGCGACCATTTGCCGCCGTAGTCGGCATAGACGCCGGACTGGTCGTTGAGGATGCCGATCTTGACGCCCTGCGCCATCGCGGGTGCGGCAAGGAACAGGCTGCACAGGGCAACTGTCGATGACAGGTAACGGAACTTCATAGGGTAGCCTCCCAACGTTTTTTAGTGTTGGCGGGAAGCTATTTTAGAATTTTGCGGAAGCCCAGCTAATCTTTCGGATGAGGCCGGCCTGTCTGGAAGCGCTGGCCCCTCCCCGTCATTGCGAGGAGCCCTTGCGACGAAGCAATCCAGTTCTTGCTTGTGGTCTCTGGATTGCCGCGTCGCTTCGCTCCTCGCAATGACGTGGAAAGGACGGCGCCGCAGGCCCCGCTTACATCCCCCGCAGCACCAGCCGGTTCAGCCTTGCTGCAAACGCCGCCGGATCTTCCGGCAATTCGCCGTCGAGAATCTGCGCCTGCTCCAGCAGCAGGAACGACAGATCGGCGGCATCGCCGCCCGCGGCCTTGTCGGCGCTGCCGATGCGAGCGACGAGCGGATGGCGCAGGTTGATCTCGAGGATCGGTTTGGTGCCGGCACCGCGGTTCTGCATCGCCAGCATGCGTTCCAGTTCGCGATCGGGACCGCTGCCGCCGGCAACCAGGCAGGACGCCGATGTGGTCAGCCGCGTCGAGGCTTTCACGTCGGAGACGCGCTCGCCGAGTGTCTCCTTGATGACCGCGATGGTCGTCGCCTCGTCGGTCTCCGGCTTGGTGTCGTCCTTGGCTTCGTCATCGATACGCGGGATCAGGTCGAGGTTGAGATCGCCCTGGCTCAGCGACTTCAGCGGCTTGCCGTCGAAGTCGGTCGGCACCGAGGTCCAGAACGCATCGACGTGGTCGGTGAGCAGCAGCACCTCGATGCCACGCGCGGCGGCGGATTCCAGCTTCGGATTCGATTTCAGCCGCTCGATGCTGTCGCCGGCGAGATAATAGATCTCGGTCTGGTTGGGTTTGAGGTCGGCGACGTATTGCTTCAGTGAACGCTTCTCGCCGGAAGTAGTGGTGAAGCGCGACAGCGACAGCAGCTTTTCGCGGCGCTCGTAGTCCTCATAGAGGCCTTCCTTGATTACCGGGCCGAACGAATCCCAGATTTTCGCGAAGGCCTCCGGCTCCTTGTCGCTCATGCTTTCCAGTTCGCCGACCACGCGGGTCGCGACGGCCTTGCGGATCTGCGCCAGTTGCGGATTGTTCTGCAACATCTCGCGCGAGAGGTTGAGCGGCAGGTCCTCGCTGTCGACCACGCCTCGGATGAAGCGCAGGTAGCTCGGCAGCAGATCGGCGTCGTCGGTGATGAAGACGCGGCGAACATAGAGCTTGACCTTGCCCTTACGGTTCGGCTCGAACAGGTCGAACGGCTTGGTCGATGGCGCAAACAGCAGCACCGCATAGCAATAGCGGCCCTCGGCGCGATAGTGCAGCGTCATCGCCGGCTCGTCCCAGGCGTGGGCGATCGACTTGTAGGCGGCACTGTAATCTTCCGGCGTCAGTTCGGACTTCGAGCGCTGCCACAGCGCGCTGGCGGAATTGATCTGGCGCGGCTCGGCATCGTCGTTCTTGAGCAGGATCGGGAACTGGATGTTGTCGGAATAGGCCGCGACGATGCGCTCGATCTCATGGGCTTCGAGATATTTCGCCGCGTCTCCCTTCAGATGCAGGTCGATCCGGACGCCGGCCGGTACGCTCATGCCATCTTCCAACTGCGTAATTTCGAAGCCGGCGCCGCCGGACGACGTCCAGGTGAACGCATCGTGCTCGCCGGCGCGGCGGCTGGTGACGACGATCTTCTCGGCGACCATGAAAGCGGCATAAAAGCCGACGCCGAACTGGCCGATCAGACCCGCGCCGTCCTTGGCTTCGGTGAGGCGCGACAGGAACGATTTGGTGCCGGAGCGCGCGATGGTGCCGAGATTGTCGATCAACTCCTGACGGTCCATGCCGATGCCGGTGTCGATCACCGACAGGACATTGGCGGCCTTGTCCGGCACCACCGTGATGTTCGGCGAGGTCCCCTCGGCGATCAGCGCGGGATTGGCGATCGCCTCATAGCGCAGCTTGTCGCAGGCGTCGGAAGCGTTCGAGATCAGTTCGCGCAGGAAGATGTCGGTCTCGGAATAGACCGAGTGGACCATCAGGTTCAGCAATTCGGCGACCTCGGCCTGGAACGGCTGCGAGGTCGGGGCGGCAGTGGTCGTCGTGTCGGTCATCGGTCACTCGATATGGTCGCGGAAGAGGGGGAAAGCCCGATATGGCATCGCGGCTGGAAACCACAAGAATTCATATGGATACCACAAGCGGGTGGTCCGATACCAAGAGTTGAAATTACCAAAAAATATCGCGCCATTACAACCTCTATATGCCCAAAAGAGTACAGACACGCACACCGACTTTTTCCAGATTGACGGAGTGATTCGCCAAAACCGGCGACGGGCACGGCACAACGACGCCGCCCGAATTCACGCCGGCTGGGGAGCCTTTCAATGCTGCGCATTCTCGTTGTCGATGACGATCCGCTGGTGTCCCAGGCCGTCAGGCTGTGGCTGAAGCGGCAGGGCTTCGACGTGGTCAGCGCCGATGGCGCCGCCACCGGCCTTGCCGCGCTGGACCACGGCGATTTCGACCTGATGATCGTCGATATCTTCATGCCGCACATGCACGGCTTCGAGTCGGTGCGGCTGTTTCACCAGCGCGCCCCAAGCGTTCCGCTGATCGCGATCTCCGGCTACGCCTTCGCCGAAAGCCACTCGCCGGCGCCGGACTTCCTGCGGATGGCACTGGCGCTGGGCGCGACGCGCTGCCTGCGCAAGCCGTTCAAGCCGCGCACGCTGCTGGCGGTGATTGACGAATGCCTGGTGGAAGTACAGGCGCGACGCGAGCGCAACGGCAGCCGGTGAACGCGCGGCCTCGCCGCCGTTTTCCGCACTCCGCCCCGCGGAAAATTAAGCTCCTGTTAGGCATAATCAGCGTTAATTTAACCGGTATTCAGTTAATATCCGGCGCGTCGCGCGCCTGCTGTCGATTGATCTAACTCCGGCATTTTAAAAGGACGCGCGATGGTCACGGCGATGAATCGCAACAGCAATCTCGCGCGGGCGATCGCGCCGGCCGACGAGCCCGAAGACGCCTCCGACATCTCGGCGCTGATCGCGCGGTTGACCGCCGAGGTCAACCAGATCGCTTGCGAGAAGACCAAGTCGATCCAGCACATCACCAACCAGATGAAAATGCTGGCGCTGAATGCGCTGATCGAAAGTTCGCGTGCCGGCGCACAGGGCGCCGGTTTTGCCGTCGTGGCGCAGGAAGTGCGGCATGTCGGCCAGCAGGTCGAGACCATCGCCCGCGAACTCGAAACCCAACTCACCGCGCGCACCGGTAACCTAATGTCCTCGATCGACAAGATGACGGAGCGCTCGCGCGGCGAGCGCATGGTCGATCTGTCGCTGAACGCCATCGAATTGATCGACCGCAACCTCTATGAGCGCACCTGCGACGTGCGCTGGTGGGCCACCGATTCTGCCGCGGTCGATTGTGCCGCGGCACCTTCCGATGCCACCGTCGCGCATGTGTCGGAGCGTCTCGCGGTGATCCTCGGCGCCTACACCGTCTATCTCGACCTGTGGCTGTGCGATCTGAACGGCAACGTGCTGGCCAGCGGGCGCGGCGACCGTTTCAAGGTCAAGGGCCAGAATGTTGCGGGCACCGCGTGGTTCCGTGATGCGCGCGCGTTGCGCTCCGGCGACGATTACACGGCCGGAGACGTGGAGCGGCAGCCCCTGCTCGGCAACGCCCAGGTCGCGACGTATTGCGCCAGCGTGCGCGAGGGCGGCAAGGCCAACGGCCGCGCAATCGGCGTGCTGGCGATTCACTTCGACTGGGAAGCGCAGGCCCGCGCCATCGTCGAGGGCGTCCGCGTCGGCGACGACAAGACCCGCGTGCTGCTGGTGGATTCGAATTTTCGCGTGATTGCGGCGTCGGACGGCCAGGGCCTGCTCACAGAGCACATCTCGCTGGCCTTGAACGGCGGCCGCAGCGGCTTTTATCACGACCGCTCCGGCGCGCTGGTCGCGTTCCATGCGACGCCAGGCTACGAGACCTACAAGGGACTGGGTTGGTACGGCGTGATCGTGCGC
>NZ_JAQGJD010000206.1 GCF_028290785.1 Tardiphaga sp.
TTCGCGAAACACCAGAAACGGATAAGCGCGGTCGGCGGCAGCGTCTTCAGCGTAACGCCGCAAGCGGCGGCGGAAACCGGCGCGGGTGAGGTCGTCGGATGGCCAGATCGGCTCCCACGGCGTCAGGTAGCCGCGGCTATGCTCGCGCAGATCCGCCCATTGCGGGAAGTCGGCCATCACGGGCGCGCGTAGCTGCAGGCCGTAGCCGCGCGGCGCCAGCGCCGCCGGCACGCTTGATGGCAAACGAAACAGGGCCATATCTCTTCCCCGAAAAACCGGCTGCTGCCGCGAAAATCGTTCTCAGTGTAGCAGCGTTTTGTCCTTGGCGCGGGTCAAACCTTCGGCAAAGGCCACCGCGGTATCCAGTCCGCGGCCGCTGCCGAGCGCGCACACCGCCGGCCGGCTCCGGGTCAGCAATCCCCTGGCGACATTGCGGGTGGACTCGATGCTGACGGCGTCGATGCGGGCGACCAGCTCTTCCACGGTGAGCGGGCGGCCATAGGCCAGCATGTGCCGTGCCAGTTGTTCGGCGCGCGCGCTGCAGCTTTCCAGTGCCATCAGCAGGCCGGCCTTCATCTGCGCCTTGGCGCGGTTGATCTCGCCCTCGGTCAGCGTTTCCACGGCGTCATTGATGACATCGACGATGACTTCCATCATCTCCGGCGCATCGGCCGGATCGGTGCCGGTATAGAGCCCGAAAAAACCCGTGTCGCTATACGGCGCGTGAAACGTGTAGATCGAGTAGCACAGGCCGCGCTTCTCGCGGACTTCCTGGAACAGCCGTGACGACATCCCGCCGCCGAGAATGTTGGTGAATACCTGCAGGCTGAACAGCGACAGGTCTGACTGCGGCAGGCCTTCCAGCGCCAGCGTCAGATGCGCCTGCTCGAGATCGCGATGCACGACCCGAGAGCCGCCCTTGCCGAACATCGCCGGTTGCGGCTTCGGCGCTGCGGTGCCGGAAAAGCTAGAGAAGCGATCCGAGGCCTCATCCACCACCTGGCGGTGGCTGACCGCGCCGGCGGCGGCGACGACCATGTCCGGTCCGCGATAATGCGTTGAGAGATAGTTCTGCAGCGTGTCGCGATTGAACCCCTTCAGCGTCTTGGCGGTGCCGAGCAGCGAGCGACCCATCGGCTGGTCGGGATAGCAGAGCTCGTTGAGATGCTCGAACACCACGTCGTCCGGCGTGTCCTGCGCGGCGCCGATCTCCTGCACGATCACGCTCTTTTCGCGCTCGAGCTCTTCTGGCACGAACGTGGGGTTGGCGAGAATGTCGCTGAGCACGTCGAGCGCCAGCGGCACGTCGGCCTTCATCACGCGGGCATAATAGGCAGTCGTCTCGGTGGAGGTGCCGGCATTGAGATCGCCGCCGACCGCCTCGATCTCTTCGACGATCTCGCGCGACGAGCGCTTCTTGGTGCCCTTGAACGCCATGTGTTCGAGCAGATGCGAAATGCCGTGCTCGTTGGGTTTTTCGTCGCGGCCGCCGACGCCGGTCCAGACGCCCAAGGCCGCGGTTTCCAGGTGCGGCATGGAATCGGTGATGACCGTGAGGCCCGAGGGCAGTTTGGTGACTTCGACACTCATCAGGAAACTCCTTGCTTCGCGGCGCGGCTGACCGACAGCACGAACCGCTCAATGTCGCTTTGGTCATTCTTCATGACCGTAATATGCTCGGGCTTGCTCATCAGGCCATCGAGATACACCGGCAGCGCCGGGCGCACGCCGCAGGCGGCTTCCACCGCATCGGGAAATTTCGCCGGATGCGCGGTGGACAGCACGATGTTCGGCACATGCATCTCGGTGGTGTCGCGATCGGCGACCGCCAGCGCCACCGCGGTGTGCGGATCGATCAGGTCGCCGGTCTCGCGCCATGCGGTGCGGATCGCGGCGGCGGTCTCGTCCTCGTCGGCACGGCCGGCTTCGAAATCCGCGCGGATCGCGGTCAGCAGCGCCGCGGGCAGCACGAAGCGGCCCGACTGCTTCAGCGAATCCATCAGCCCGCGGACCAGCGCGGCGTCGCGGCCGGAGGCCTCGAACAGCAGCCGTTCGAAATTCGACGACACCTGGATATCCATCGACGGCGACACGGTCTGATGCACTTCACGGACTTCGTAGATGCCGGTGGCCAGGGTGCGCGCCAGAATGTCGTTGACGTTGGCGGCGATGCGCAGCTTGCGGATCGGCAGGCCCATCCGCTTGGCGACGTAGCCGGCAAAGATGTCACCGAAATTGCCGGTCGGCACGGTGAAATCGACCGCGCGGCCGGGCGCGCCGACGGCCACCGCCGAGGTGAAGTAGTACACCACCTGCGCCACGATACGGGCCCAGTTGATCGAATTGACACCGGACAGCGAGACGGCATCGCGGAACGCGTGGTGATTGAACAGCCCCTTCACCAGCGCCTGGCAATCGTCGAAGTGGCCTTCGATCGACAGCGCGTGCACATTCGCGGCCCCGGACGTCGTCATCATCAACCGCTGCACGTCGGAGATTTTTCCGTGCGGAAACAGCACGACGAGATCGACATTGTCGCGGTTGGCGAAAGCATCCACCGCGGCGCCGCCGGTATCGCCGGAGGTCGCCACCACGATGGTCGTGCGCTGCGCCCGATTGGCCAACACGTGGTCCATCAGCCGCGCGATCAACTGCATCGCGACGTCCTTGAACGCCAGCGTCGGGCCGTGAAACAGCTCCAGCACGAACTGGTTAGGCGCGGTCTGGTCGAGCGGGACCACCGCGGGATGGCGGAAGGTGGCATAGGCCTCGTTGGCCATGCGGCCGAGTTCGTCGTCGGAAATCTCGCCGGCCACAAACGGACGGATCACCTCGACGGCGACTTCCCAATACGGCCGGCCAAACAGCGAGGCGATGGTCTCCGCCGAAAGCTGCGGCCAGACCTGCGGCACATAGAGGCCACCGTCGCGGGCAAGGCCCGTCAGCATCACATCGCAGAAGCCCAGGATGGGGGCCTCGCCCCGCGTGG